>JADHYC010000007.1 GCA_016782645.1 Fidelibacterota bacterium
CAAATGGTATACAAACTCGACCAATTTGGTATCTCAATCATCTCCAGCAACCGTATAAGAATTTTCAAAATTATAAAATCGAGAAAGCTTTCGACCTAGTAAGGAAAACATTAAATATTCCATGCTCAGTTAATATTAAGAAGAGTGAAATTGAACAACTAATTAAGGCTCTGAAAAGTGGGACGAAGTAGAAAAATAGGATTATGTATAAAATGCTTTCTTGACAAGGTTATAGCAATAACTGGATTAATAATTGCTTCTCCAATTTTTTTAATTGTCGGAATTATACTGAAGTTACAGGGTGAAGATATATTTTATCTTCAGAAGAGATTAGGATATTTAGGGAAGGAATTTGATGCATATAAATTTACGACCATGCCAAAAGGATCTGAGAAATTTGGCTTGATAACTACTACTAATGATCAGAGGCCAGATAATTTCGGCAAATTTTTAAGAAAAACGAAAATAAACGAATTACCCCAGTTAATAAATGTTTTAATTGGCGATATGAGTTTAGTTGGACCAAGGCCATTAATAAAAGAACAAATTGCAGAAAGATTATCTGAGTTAGAAATTGAAGAATATTATAGAATGCGTCCAGGAGTGACCGGTGCAGGTTCTTTATATTTTCATCATGAGGATAGATTATTAGCAAGTGTAGAAGATCCTCACAAATATTACAACGAAGTAATAATTCCTAAAAAGCAACAATTGGAAAAAGGGTATACAGAAAGTTGGAGTCTATTACTTGACTTTAAAATTTTTGTTTCAACATTGAAGATCTTACTTATAGATACTTTGGGTATTTCATAAAAGTCTTCAGCATTAAAATTCACAACAATATTGAATTGGTGTAGAGAAACTAATTTTTAAAATATTTATCTTTGTTCGGATTAAAGTATATCAATTCTGAAATGGATGTGAAAAATTGTAAAGATGTATCTCCAATATGATTAATTATATTTTAATAAATTTTCTATGTAGTAGGACTCTTTAGAACATACTATTCAGTAAATTATCTCTGTTTATCTATAAATCTGCGGATTGAAAAATATATATTGGGGTAGTAAAATATTTCTTGCCATGAGATAATTTTTTTTTTACATTGTTTTTAGTTAATTGTTAGGGGTAAAAAAAGACTTTAATTTGCTACCAACCATAAATCTCCAATAAATTTATTAAAAAGTAGTTAGAAGGTCGAAAAGGGTTTTCGTAAAAATCTTGCGCCTTTCTTTTTCGTTGTAAAAGATCTAATAACAACTCCGTTGTCTTTATAATTACAGGTGATTGTGAACCAAAGCACTAATTGTTTCCAAAGTATTATTTATTATTTGCAATAAATGTATTGTGAGAGAAATAAGTGATTTTGTAGCCGAATTGAGATTAGTGAAAAAACGTTTTTTATGAATCGTTTGGGAGTTTAATTTGTGATTGTTTCGCTTATTTTAGTTGTATTAATGACGTTTGCAATTTCGCTATTGTTAACCAAAGTAGCGAAAAAGGTCGCAATACGATTTCATATAGGCGATGAGCCAGGTCTTCGAAAAGTCCATAAAGTATTTATTCCGTATTTAGGTGGGGTAGCTATCCTTTTTGCGGTTACAGCTGGAACGGCTATTTCCGTGTTGTTACTACCGAAAGTTGCTGGACCAGTACCGAAGCATTACTATGTTCTTGGATTGAGCTGTGTTTTCATTGCACTGGTTGGAATATTTGATGATTTAAGAGGACTCCGTTTTTCAACGAAATTTTATTGTCAAATTTTGGCAGCTATATTAGTTGTTGTTGTTGGGTTGAAGTTTGATACTATTTATCTTC
Source organism: Fidelibacterota bacterium (assembly GCA_016782645.1). GTDB lineage: Bacteria > Fidelibacterota > UBA2242 > UBA2242 > UBA2242 > BS750m-G69. The sequence goes on from JADHYC010000007.1 coordinate 1,819, forward strand.
CATTGATGGGAACAATAAATCTTGGTATCTTTTCATTTATATTCACTGTTTTTTGGATTGTTTTTATAACCAATGCTATGAATTTATTAGATGGCCTTGATGGATTAGCTGCTGGTGTGGCAACAATCATTTTTACGACCTTTGCCATTATTTCACTACAGTCTGGTAGAACTTTAGTTGCGTTAATAAACGTTATTTTTATTGCTGCTAATCTCGGTTTCTTACGTTACAATTTTCATCCTGCTTCTATTTTTATGGGAGACACAGGATCGCTTTTCATTGGATTTTCTGTGTCTGTAATTTCTTTAGAAGTGGGAAGAATCAGCGATACGCAGACTTTAAATTGCATAATTCCGCTTACTATAATGGCAGTTCCTGTTTTAGATACTACCATTTCATTTTTCCGTAGAGCCAGTAAGCGAATGCACCCTTTTATGGCGGATAAGGAACATATTCACCATCGGCTTATGTCTATAGGTTTTTCTCATTTTAATGCAGTGAAAGTGATTTATTTATTTAGCGCTGTCACAGGTATAATGGGGCTATCTTTTGTTTGGTTGGATATAAAAAATATTGTCACAGTTTTGTTTGTTGGTATAATTTTTAGTGCTCTGTTAATTAGAAGATTAGGTTATATTGAGATTAAAAAAAATCTCATTATTGTTGGTAATAGTGAGAAAAACGGAAACGGAAAAATTAATGGGCTTCTAAATTGTGTTAACGGAAATGGTGGGAAAGAGAAAAAATTCATTCCTTTTGATACTTCGCAATTTGTCCAGTCATTTTTGTTCTTTTTAAGTGATTCGGCTTTTATTATAGCAGGATTTTTAATTACATATTTCTTATGGGTAGTTCCGAAATTTCCTTTCTTAGAGCCTCTTTCAAGCGGTCATACTGTTCTTTGGATTACATGGTCGATAATTTATTGGACATCACTTTTGGGACTAAATGATCTATACCATGTTGAATGGGATACTTCTCGGATTGATGAAATATTTACAGTTTTAAAAATAGTGATGTTTGGTATAATAGTGCTGATTTTTTTGAGTTTTGAGGTAAAATTTCCTTTTCTGGTTTCAAGGAAGATATTTATACTATATGGATTTTTACTTATAGCTGGATTAAGTCTGGGGAGACTTCTTTTAATTACTTTTCTCAAGGAAAAAGAAATTCTTGAATTTAAAAAGCGTCCTACTCTTATAATTGGAGCTTCTGAAAGGGCTATTAATGTAGTTAAAAAAATAAAGAGTGTGCCTATATTGAAATTCAATTTGCAAGGATTTATTGATGAGCATGGAAATGGGAATATGGGTAAAAATATACAAGGTTTACCTGTTTTAGGTGGATATCAAGATATTCCGGATATAATAAAGAAAAGGAAAATAAAGGAAGTTATTATTGCACTTGATGATTCAGATCGAGATGAGATTATAGATTTAATAGCCCTGTTCAGTCATTATAACGTATCAATCAAATTGCTTCCTTATTTTTATAACTTGATGTCGGGGTTTCGAACAAGCCATGTTTATGGTGTATCTCTTATTAGATTTTTCAGTTCGAATATGAAAACATGGGAGTGGTTATTAAAAAGATTCATTGATATAGCTATTTCCTTCACTGTTTTAATAGCTTTTTTACCGCTCTGGTCAATAATATGTGCGATTATTTTATTAGATTCTCCAGGGTCCATTTTTTATAAGCAGAAGCGTGTAGGAAAGAATAAAATAGAATATGAGGTTATCAAATTTCGCTCAATGGTAAGGAATGCAGAAGAAGTTACGGGTCCTAAATGGGCAGCAAAAGATGATCCTCGTATTACTCGTTTTGGCAGATTTCTTAGGAAAACTGGATTGGATGAAATTCCACAATTTGTTAATGTGCTTCTTGGGGATATGAGCATAGTGGGACCGCGACCTGAAAGACAATATTTCGTAAATGGCCTTGAAAATTCAGTTCAATTTTACTCAAGAAGATTAATTGTTAAACCTGGCATAACAGGTTGGGCTCAAATTAAGCATAAGTATGATGAGACAATTGAAGATGTACGTGAAAAATTGCGCTATGATCTCTACTATATTGAAAATATGTCAGTTTTGCTTGATTTAAAAATTATTGTTCAGACTCTTTTAGTGGGATTTAGAAAGAAACATCCGTCAGTACGAAATTAATTCGTCTTAATATAGATAAAAAGTGTTCCTCTCTATATTATAATAGATCATTGATTTCTTTTAGATTTTAATCTACTTTCATATATTATTTTTATTAATTTTATAGCAGTGAATTTGTGGAGTAGAAATGTTGGATATTAAAAAAATCAGATTAGAACCAGAAAAGTATAGAAAAGGGCTTGAAGCTAAGGGAGGAGCAAAGAATCTTGATTTGCTTCTTGATCTTGATGTTCAGAGAAGAAGTTCCGTTGCAGAGGTTGATCAATTAAAAGGTCTGAGGAATAAGGTCTCTGATAAAATTGCTGCTATTAGGAAGGCAGGAAAATCTGCTGACCTCAAAATTAAGGAGATGAGAAAGGTTGCAGAGAAGATTAAATCTTTGGATTCAAAGATAAGTGATCTAGAAGAGAAGATTAAAAATATAATGATTACTTTACCAAATACTCCTCATGAATCAGTTGAGGTTGGTTATTCACCGGAAGAGAATGAGATTTTGAGATATTGGGGTAAAAAGCCAATTTTTGATTTTAAGATCATGGATCATTTAGATATTGCCGAATCCTTAGGAATCCTGGACTTCCACAGAGCTGCAAAAATTTCTGGAGCAGGATTTCCTATGTACGTTGGAGCTGGGGCTAAATTGGAGCGTGCTTTAATAAATTTCATGCTTGATTTTCACGTATCAAAGCACGGTTATAAAGAGATTTTCCCCCCGTTTTTAGCATCCCGTGATTCCGCATTTGGGACGGGACAGCTTCCAAAATTAGAAGATGATATGTATGTTATAAGTGAGGAAGATCTATTTTTAATCCCTACTTCAGAGATACCATTGGTAAATATTCATCGTGAGGAAATTATTCCCGAAAATAATTTACCAATAAAATATACAGCATATTCTGCCTGTTTTCGTCGAGAAGCGGGCTCTTATGGCAAAGATACTCGAGGCTTATCGCGTGTCCATCAGTTTAATAAAGTTGAAATGGTAAGGTTTACTACTGCCGAAGATTCCTATAAACATCATGAGGAATTGCTGTCTGATGCTGAGGATATATTGCAGGCATTGAATCTTCATTATCGAGTTGTCAGTCTATGTTCAGGAGACCTTAGTTTTGCAGCAGCAAAATGCTATGATCTTGAGGTATGGGCTCCAGCATCAGAGAAATATTTTGAGGTATCAAGTGTAAGTAACTGTGAGGATTTTCAGGCTAGACGAGCAAACATAAGATACAGGAAAACTTCTGATGGGAAGGTTGCTTTTGTTAATATATTAAATGGCTCCGGAGTAGCAACGCCTCGTTTGGTAATAGCTTTTCTAGAGACTTATCAAACAGATGAAGGAAAAGTAATTATCCCTGAAATTCTTCATCCTTACACTGGATTTAAAATTATAAAGTCACAAAAATGATTACAGAGAAGGAACTTAGTTTCCAATTATGTGAGGTTGGGAAAAGGGTTTATAGCAAAGGATTTGTTGCTGCAAATGATGGGAATTTTAGCGTCCGGCTTGGTGTTGATGGTTATTTAATTACTCCAACAAATATTTCCAAGGGTTTTATGCACCCGGAAGATATTGTGTTATTGACGCAAGAAGGAAAACATATCAGTGACAAAAAGCCTTCATCAGAGTATAAAATGCACTTGGGAATTTTCGCAAACAGACAGGATGTTAACGCAATTGTACATGCTCATCCACCGTTTTCTACAGCATTTGCAGTTACCAGAATATCAATAGAGAATTATGTATTACCAGAAATAATAGCTACTTTGGGAATCATTCCGCTGATTAAATATGAAACTCCATCAACACAGGCGCTAGCTGATGTCGTGAGTGAAGCCTCAAAAAAGTATGACGCCATGCTGTTAGAGAATCACGGGTTGGTTACTATTGGTTCTGATTTATGGGATGCATATTATAAACTTGAGCGAGCGGAGCATGCTTTTAAGATTCTTTGTTATGCAAAAACTTTAGGTAATGTGAAAACTATTCCACCTGAAAAAGTAAAAAAAATATTTCAAGTATATTCAGTTTCTGATCGTATTAAGAAAAATTTAAAATAAGACAAGTCCGCAAATGACACGAATTAACACGAAAAAAAATTTAAAGAACTATAAAAAAACAATTCGTATACATTTGTGTAATTTGTGGATAAAAAATTTTACTAATAAAAGTGTGGTAAATATTGGTTAGGAATATTTTAGTAGTTATTAGTATTGTAATAGATATTATCATATTTGGTGTAATGTGTTTGATAGTAAGTCCATTTGATTGGAGAGGTCATGTTCATGGATGGCTCATCAGAATTTGGGCAAAAATTACACTATGGTTGATTGGGGTAAAAATCAGTATTGAGGGGCTGGAAAATTTGAAAGATGCTAATCCAGCAGTTATTCTAATGAATCATGAAAGTGCTCTTGATATCCTAATTGTACTTGCTGGATTACCAATAAATCAACGTTTTATGGCAAAGAAAGAATTATTTAAGATCCCGATATTCGGTTGGGGACTTGCTTTTGGCGGTCATATATCTATTGATAGAGCAAATACAAAAAAGGCTGTAGAGTCTATCAATAAAAATTCAAAGAGTATTATAAAGAGAAAATTGAATATAATTGTGAGTCCTGAAGGTACCCGGAGTCCTGACGGCGAAATGGGCTCTTTTAAAAAAGGTGGGTTTAAACTTGCCGAAAAATATGATTTACCGCTGATTCCTGTTACAATACTTGGTTCCCGCTATTGCATCCCAAAAAAGAAACTTACAGTAACACCCGGCAGAGTTGGTTTAATCATAGATTCAGCAGTTAAAGTTTCAGATTTTCCCAATTTAATAAGTTGCATGAATTCAGTTCGGGAAACTATGATTCACAATAAAGATGAATACGAATCAGAAAGGAATAAAAAAAGCATTGCTTAATTGTAATGTAAGTCAGGTTCTTGAATCGAGACCTTTTTTTATCTGGAAGGAGAAATCGCTCTATTCTTGCTGGCTAAATCATTCCTTTCCGCAAGAGCATTTAAGAACTCTTCAGGGAAATAAGATAAGCATACTTTCTTCTGGTAAGCGCAATGAACTTGAAGGACCTGATTTTTCAGATGCTTTAATTTTAATTGATGATCAATTTTTTCGGGGCGATGTTGAAATTCATTTAGAAAGTAAAAATTGGTATATCCATAAACATCATGAGGATCCGGTTTATAATAGCACAATTCTACATGTAGTTCTTAAGGGAGATCCGAATCTTAAAATTACAACGCAGGATGGTAAATCTGTTCCAACTTTAGTTCTTTTAAACTGTAAAGAGTTAGACGAAAACGAATCTTTTCGCTGTGAGGAATGGAAAGGAGTAAAATGGATTGGATTATGCGAAGTTTTGATGAATTACTCGCAAATTAGATTTCAACGAAAATGTCTAACTGTCCAATCGGATCTAATGCAAATTGATCCTGAACAATATTTTTATAAAGGATTATCAGAAGTTTTAGGATATAGCAGAAATCGAGAAGCTTTCAAATCTCTTGCAGATAAACTTCCCATATCAATGGTTTATGACATTTTATCTGATAATGATAGCGAAAAATTGATAATCCTTGAAAGTTTATATTTTGGTACAGCGGGATTTCTTAATTCAAATTATCAACGTTTTGTATCGGATTCAAAATATTTAGATGGACTTAAGGAAAAATGGTGTAGACTTAGTAGAGAATTTGATGTTGAGATAGACAAGTCCTTTAGATGGCACTTTGCGGGTAGCAGACCGGTGAATCACCCGACTTACAGGATAGCAGCTTTAGTTCAAATTATCTACAAGATGTTTCCTGATTTTCCAGGACAGCTTTGGATTAACCAGATGGGTTCAGAGAGATCGTTGGATGAAGTTATCCAATGGACTAGATCTTATTTTCAACAACCTTGTGGTATGTGGAAAAATCATCCGTTTTTTGCTTTTCATCCTGCAAGATTATTGATAGGTAATGCAAGACTTATGGACATTTGTACTAACCTTCTATTTCCTTTTTCGTGGGCAATTGGATCAATAAAGAAAAAGGAGAAAATTATGACAAGGTCCACGGAATTTGCCAAGAAAATCGGAAAAGGGGAGATTCCCTCAAGCGTTCAAAAAATGCTCTCAAGGCTGTCTATTCCTTCATCAAAACTGAGTACTAACTGTTTAATCCAAGGTGCTATAGAATTTTTAAGGAGGTTTTGTGATTTGAAGCTGTGTAAACTTTGCCCATTGGAGCAACATGTATATAAATAAAAAAATGGTAAATAGAGCAGAGGTCAGCATTATCTCTAACTCTTTAAAACATGACGGTAAAAAGGTGGTTTTTACCAATGGATGCTTTGATATTTTGCACGTTGGACATATTGAGCTTTTGGGGAAGGCTAAATCTTTTGGTGATGTATTAATTGTGGCACTAAATTCAGACGATTCGGTAAAACATTTAAAAGGAAATGAGAGGCCAATTAATTCTGTAAAGGATAGAACCAGGGTGCTTTCTGCAGTGGAGTCCGTGGATTTTATTGTTATTTTTAATGAGGATACGCCTTATGAACTACTCCGGGAAGTACGGCCGGACATTCTGGTTAAAGGAGGTGATTACTCTTTAAATGAAATAGTTGGGAGAAATATTGTTGAGTCTTATGGTGGGAAGGTAGAAGTAATTCCCTTACTCAAAGGGAAATCTACAACAGATGTTATTAATAGGATTATACAGTCGGAAAAGGCAAAACACCTTGACAATAAATAGAGTATAGTATAATTTCCGACCTGTATTTGTAAAAAGTTGAATTAATGGAATTATATGAGTGATATTCGAAAACACATAATACGGGACTTATTTTTATTATTTTTAATTATTTCTTTAGGATTTTCTACAGATAAGAATATTGATGAGCAATCTGTTATAACTGATATAAGTAATGACATAGAAAATAACTCGGATGAACTTTTCGAATTACTATTTTCTGAGGCTAAATCTTATTATGTTGAAGCTTTAATTTCTGGACATTTCAAAGATACTTCAGAAGTGAAGTATTGTTTTGATCGTTCGTTTGAAGCTATTGCGGAAATTGGTGAGTTAGATACACTTAACCCTTTGCAAAAAGATGATTTTAATAGGTTTTGTGAAAAGATATCTAATGATTTTCAGATAAAATTTTCTTATTTAAATGGTGACTCCGGTGCTATTGGTGCAGCCTTTATAAGAGAAGAAATTAATCAAACGGTGTTGGATACTGTCCGTGTTGGTTGGGATACATTGGTGGTCTTGGACGATCGTCTAGGACATCTTCCGATTGTTACTTCCCAAAAGATTGAACGTATTATTGAATTTTTTGCTGAGAAGGAGCATAAACGTTTTCAAGAATGGTTAGATAATGCAGGGTTATATCGGGAACACATGCTCCCAATTCTACGAAAACACGGGCTGCCTGATGAATTGTTTTATCTTGCTTTGATTGAGAGTGGTTATAACCCATCAGCATATTCTTATGCACATGCAGCTGGCCCATGGCAATTTATAGCTGGCACCGGAGCACGTTACGGTTTAAAGCGGAATTGGTGGATGGATGAGAGAAGGGATCCGATCAAGTCTACTTACGCAGCGGCAAAATATCTTCGTGAACTTTGTGATGAATTTGATGATTGGTTTTTGGCTCTTGCTGCATATAATTGTGGCGAATTGAGAGTATGGCGTGCAATTCGATGGGAAGGAACGAGGGATTACTGGAAGCTTAGGTCTCTGCCACGTCAGACCCGTAACTATATTCCAACTCTTATGGCTGGAATTATTATTGCATTAAATCCTCAAAAGTACGGTTTCGAGAATACCCCAAAAGATACCTGGTTATGGGATGAAGTAGTTTTAAATAGATGTTATGAACTTGAAGATATTGCCAAAGTATCTGGTATCTCAGCCAAAGCTCTTCGTGATTATAACCCTGAATTAAGGAGATGGACAACCCCTCCAGGAGAAAAAAAATATACGCTTAGAGTTCCAAAAGGAAAATCTAAAGGGTTGCCTGATAAACTCGCAAAGTTACCCGATATTGATAAAAAACCACAATGGATAACTCATAGGGTTAGACGGGGCCAAACTCTCAGCTATATTGCAAGAAAGTATGGGACCAGTATCTCATCTTTAGTTGCTGCAAATAGTATAAGAAATAAAAATCAGATAAAAGTGGGGCAGAAACTTCAAATTCCTGCTAATAATTACCGTGCTGCGGTTTATTCTACTTCCTCTAAGAAAAATAAAATTATTCATGTGGTTAAAAAAGGTGAAACGCTTAGCGAAATTGCAGAAAAGTACTATGTAGGTTTAAGCAAAATTCGCTCCTGGAATAGATTATATGGTAAACGCTTTATCTATCCCGGACAGAGGCTTCAGATATTCACAAGTAGTAAATCCTCAAGCAGTAAAAAGGTACACTCTGGAAAGGGTAAGATTATTCATGTAGTTAAAAAAGGTGAAACACTTTATGAGATAGCAGACCTTTACAATGTAAGTTTAAGTAAACTTCGTTCTTGGAATAAGTTGCATGGTAAACGTTTTATCTATCCGGGACAGAAACTTGTCATATATAAATCATCAAGTAGTTGACAATGAAAAGGGCAGATAGAATAATAACCGTTATCGTGGTGGCTTTTCTTATTATTGTATTTATTGTACTATACTCTGGTATTAGTGCTGATAAAGCCCAGTATGGAAGTAGTTTTAGTAAAGGTCAGATAGCAGTCGTTAAGCTACGGGGAGTGATTGTTAGTTCTGATAAGATTGTAAATCAGTTAAAAAAATACAGTAGGCGAAAAGATATAAAGGCAATAGTTCTTCGTATTAATTCTCCTGGAGGGGGTGTTGCTGCTTCACAGGAGATTTATGAAGAAGTAAAGCGAGTAAGAAAATCTGGAAAACCAATTGTGGCTTCAATTGCATCAGTTGGGGCTTCAGGTGGTTATTATATAGCGCTGGGTGCTAATAAAATCGTGGCTAATCCAGGAAGTATTACCGGAAGCATAGGAGTAATTGTTGATTTTCCATTGATAGTCGATTTTCTTGAAAAAGTCGGGATTGAATTTAAAACTGTGAAAAGCGGGTATTATAAAGATTTAGGTTCTCCTTATCGTGAGTTTACAGATAAAGATCGTGCAAAAATTAAGGAAGTAGTGGATAATTTGTTCAATCAGTTTGTTAATGTTGTAGCTGAGGAAAGGCATTTAGATAAAAATGACTTGTTAAAAGTAGCAGATGGACGTATTTTCACTGGTTCTCAGGCTGTCGAATATGGTCTTATTGATACATTGGGAACTCTTGAGGATGCAATCTTATTAGCTGGTAAAATGGCTGGGATTGAAGGATATCCTACTGTTATTTTTCCAAAGAGAAAGAAGGTCTCATTAATTGAACTTCTTTTTGCAGATATTGAGGAAGTTCTTTCAATTTTAATACCTATTCCATCTTTAAATTATCTTTGGAGGTAAGGAGGATTAACGATGACAAAATCTGATATTGTTGATATTGTTTCGCATGCAACTGGTTTAACTAAGGTTGATACGGAAGCTGTTATTGATGGGTTTTTGTCTACAATCACCGATTCTTTACAGAGAAGAGAAAGAGTTGAGTTTAGAGGTTTTGGAAGTTTTAGCCTGAAAATAAGAAAACCTAAAAAAGCTCGAAACCCTGCTACAGGTGATGAAATCTTTTTACCGGAAAGAATAGTGCCTGTGTTTAAACCGTCAAAGATTCTAAAAGATAGCATTAGTATTGAATTTAATTACAATAGATCGAATTAAGATCAGCAAAAGGAGTATGTTAGTATGCCCTGTGGTAAAAAAAGGAAAAAGAGAAAGATCGCAACTCATAAGCGTAAAAAACGACTCAGAAGAGACCGTCATAAGAAAAAAATTAGATAGTTAAACACTAAATATTGGGAGTAGTGATGATGAAGTCATTGTCACTGCTCTTTTTTTATGGAAGAACGAATATACACAGTTTCTGAGATTTCACAGGAGGTAAAACGGGTAATAGAACAGTTTATCTCTCCTGTTTGGATTGAAGGTGAAGTCTCTAATTACTCAGTAAGTCGAGTTGGTCATGTATATTTTTCACTAAAAGATCAATTCTCACTGATCAATTGCGTAATATGGAAGAATATCTCTTTTTCAATACCTTATCAAATTACGACTGGAATGCGTCTGTTAGTTCACGGAAATATCACGACCTATTCAGCGCAGTCTCAATACCAGATTAATGTTATTGAAGTTAGAGCTGCAGGACTGGGTAGTCTTTATATGGCTTTTGAAGCTCTAAAGAAAAAGCTTAGCAGTGAAGGTCTTTTTGATGATTCAAGAAAAGTTTCAATACCTAAATATCCGAGAAGTATTGGTGTAATTACCAGTCCTACAGGAGCCGCTGTTCGGGATATTTTACAGATAAGTGAACGCCGCAACCCTTCTGTTAAGATTGTTATTTTTCCTGCTCAGGTTCAGGGGAAAAGTGCTGCTGACACGATTGTAAAAGGTATTGAAGTGTTTAATAAATTGGTTAATGTGGATTTTATTATCATAGGTAGAGGCGGAGGATCTATTGAAGACCTCTGGGCTTTCAATGAAGAAAAGGTTGTTCGGGCTGTTGCCGCCTCAAAGTTGCCAATTGTTAGCGCAGTTGGTCATGAAGTTGACTTTGCACTCTCTGATTTTGCTTCGGATTTAAGAGCGCCAACACCATCGGCTGCTGCTGAGATGACAATTCCTGGAATTGAGGAAATAAAAAACGGTATTAATAGAATAAACCAAAGTCTCCAGCAAGTAATTCTCTTAAAAATGGAAAAATTTCGAAATCAGGTAGATGATAGTAAAAGAAGGTTGTTTCTAAATCGCCCTCTGGAGATAATCAAACAGAGATTTCAGAGGATTGATGAATTTGAAGGACGATTAACCACCTCTATAAAACAAGCGTTGCAGTCTAAGAAATTACGCCTCGAAACAATAGTGAATACTTTTAAGGCTTTGGATCCAAAGGCGATCTTAAGTAGAGGGTTTGCGATAGTTTATCGCTTGCCGGAAGAATCTGTCGTAAGATCAGTCAAAGATATAGAAAGAGGTACACCAATTTCTGTTGAGGTTTCGGATGGTGGTTTCAAGGCAAAAATATCGTCTATTCGAAATGCAAAAAGCGAATGAATTTTTAAATATTATGAGGCAATTATGGCTAAAAAATCATTATCATTAGAGGAATCTTTGCAACGTTTGGAAGAAATTTTACGAATACTTGAATCAGGAGATATGAATTTAGAAGAATCCATTAAATTTTTTGAGGAGGGGATGAAATTAACAGAAGAGTGTCAATCTCATCTTCAGAAGCTTGAAAAGCGGGTAAAGGTCCTTGTAGAAGAGGGTAATGAAAAATATATTGAAAAGGAAATGCAATAATAGGTATTGATATGAAAATTGGATTGTATTTACGTCAAAGTTTTAAATCATTGTCGGAAGTGTTATCCACTTTAATTGACTTTCTCCTGTCGAAAGATCAAGAGGTAGTAATTCCGGATTATGTACAAAGAGATATTTTAAATAAGGATTTTCCAATATCTTTTTATCCGCTTGATAAAATGACAGAAAAATTAGATGCGATGTTTAGTGTTGGTGGTGATGGGACGTTTCTTGATGCTGCCAGATTAATGGCAAGAACGGGCAAGCCTGTATTAGGTATTCACCTTGGTGGATTGGGATTTTTGGCTGATGTTTCCATGGATAATTATAAGGAGAAACTGACAGCCTTTTTTAAGGGTGATTACGAAATTGAAGAAAGAGATGTTCTCTCTGCTGAAGCGAAATATAAAGAACAATCTTCTTTCTACTTTGCTTTTAATGATTTTGTTATTGATAAAGGGCGTTCTGTTATAACAATGATCAAAATCAAAACTTTCGTGGATGACGATTATTTTAATACTTATAGAGCCGATGGATTAATAGTATCTACTCCCACCGGCTCTACAGCCTATTCATTATCAGCTGGAGGACCAATTGTTTGTCCCAATCTTAATGTGATAACTATTAGCCCGATTTGTCCTCATAGTCTTTCAGCACGTCCTGTTGTTATATCTGCAGATCAAAAGATACGTATTGATTGCCGCCATTTTAACAATGATGTTTCGCTGGTTGTTGATGGTCGAGAGCGTGTGTCGTTGCAAAATGTCTCTCAAGTGGAAATACAAAAAGCTGACTTTACACTACGGATTGTCAGATTTAAAGGTGATTCATTCTTTCAGACTTTGCGCACAAAAATGAATTGGGGTAGGGATATTCGCGGGAATTAATTTTTTTTGCCACGAAGAACACGAAGAAACACTAAGAAAATATTAACAAACCTATTTCCGGCTGAGCGTAGCGAAGACTAAACGGGTTTTGGTAGTAGTCAGTAGTGGTAGTCGTAAAAATAAAACCCATTCGGCTCCGTCACTAGCCCGTCAGTTACCGGATTTACAGTTCTGTCGGTGCCGGAAGGTGTCAGACGGCTTACTTCCATTGTATTATCTTGATAAAATTGAAATGGGTTTGAGTGAGCCGCTATATTTCGCACAGGGAATCCATGCTTCAGCGACAATAGATGGGACTGTATTCTACGATGGAGCAACACAGGATAGAAAAAGCCATCCTGCTTTCAGAAAACAAATAAATTGAAAATAATCAGAATAAAAATTTATTTGAGAAGAAATTTTTTATGAAAGTGATGGTACCCAAGGCATTATATTTCCTGATGAAAGCTACCTGGTATTTGATTCTGATGAAAGGCTGAGAGAAAACGAGTGCCTGCTTCATGTCAGTTTCAATAAATCCGATGGTTCGTGGACAAGATCGGTTTCTATAGGTAAACATATTAAACAAAAAACAGCAATTGCATGGATAGGCTATGATGGGAAATACTTTTTTTTAAAGTTAAGGGAAATATTTACTGGGTCAATGTCAAAATTTTTGAAGAATTGAAACCAAAAGAATTAAAATAAAATGAACAACTATGAAAACAATCATTTCTATTTTTATCATTTTATTAAGTTTTACTATTTGTTATACTTCAAAGTATATAAAAAAGTTAAAATATAATAAGAACTAAGATTTAGATAATTAAATGATTTCTTTTTTTATAGAGCCATTTCTTATTTTGCATAATTATTTTTTCCAACCATGCCTGATGCCCACCTGCTGTCGGGCAGGACAGACTGGTCAGACAGTCAAATAATCCAGTGAACCTTGATCTTGAAAACGGGATACCGAAATGTGGGATACGGAAGGTTTCGACGGAAAATATTTGACAATATTTACAACGTAGTATCCTACATGGTAAATGAAATTGAACTTTTACAAGTATGTATTTATCGAGGAGGGACTCTTTGTGGGCGCTGGCAGATTCGAACTGCCGACCCCTGCCTTGTAAGGGCAGTGCTCTAAACCAGCTGAGCTAAGCGCCCTATTAAAAAGCGTTGGAATTTACTTAACCGCTTTCTTCTTATCAAGAACCTTTAGAAAATTTTAGTTACTTCTTTACAGCCAGATCAAGAACCTCAGACATCTCTTTGACAAAGTCAAATCTCATCTCTTTTTTAGTCTGTTTTGGAATTTCGACAAGGTCCTTTCGATTGTGATCTGGAAGTATAACTCGCTTCAACCCGGCTCTATGTGCAGCAAGGACTTTTTCTTTTACACCACCAATTGGGAGAACTGCACCTCTAAGAGTTATCTCTCCGGTCATTGCGAGGTTGTCTTTAACTTTCTTTTTCTTTAGTAGAGAGTAAATTGCTATTAGAATAGTCACACCCGCTGATGGGCCGTCTTTTGGAATAGCTCCAGCAGGAACATGAATATGGATGTCAATATTTGAGAATATCTCTTCATCAATTCCCATGTCTCTCGCATTTGAGCGTATATAGCTCAATGCAGCCTCAGCCGATTCTTTCATAATGTCGCCCAATTGACCTGTCAGTTTCAGTTTACCGGTTCCTTTCATGCTTGTTGCCTCGATGAAAAGTATATCACCTCCAACGGATGTCCATGCTAACCCAATTGCTACTCCTGGTCTTGAAACTCTTTCTGCAAGATCAACAAAATATTTCTGCAGTCCAAGGTATTGCTGAACAGCTTTTGCATCAATAATAAAACTTTTATTTTTCTTTTTTTCAGCAATTTCTCGAGCTACTTTCCGGCAGATGTTTGCTATTTCCCTTTCGAGGTTTCGCACACCTGCTTCACGAGTGTAGTTGTTAATTACACAACGAATTGCTTCATCCTTGAATTTAAGATCTGTCTTTGAAAGCCCATGTTCTTTTATTTGTTTTTTGATCAGAAACTTCTTTGCAATATTTAATTTTTCTTCTTCAATATATCCGGAAAATTCCAGCGTCTCCATTCTATCTTTTAAAGCAGGAAGAATCGTATCCACCATATTAGCTGTAGATATAAACATCACTTTTGAAAGGTCATAGTTAACTTCAAGGTAATGATCACTAAAAGTAGAATTTTGTTCCGGGTCGAGAACCTCAAGAAGAGCTGAGGAGGGATCACCCCTAAAATCTGCTCCAACCTTGTCTATCTCATCAAGCATGAAAATAGGGTTACTCGAACCTGATTTTCTGATGCTTTGAAGGATTCTTCCGGGAAGTGCGCCGATATAAGTTCTTCTATGCCCTCGAATCTCTGCTTCATCCCGAACCCCACCTAATGAAATTCGGATAAACTTTCTTCCCATTGCACGTGCAATGGATTTGCCCATAGATGTTTTGCCAACTCCTGGGGGACCGACAAAACAGAGAATCGGACCTTTGACAGTTTCATCTTTATCTACCTGCTCTTTTAATTTTCTAACAGCAAGATATTCGATAACTCTGGTTTTTACTTTCTCCAATCCATAATGATCTTCATCAAGAATTTCTTGAGATTTTTTTACATCTACACCATCCTCTGTGTAAATTCCCCAGGGAAGATCTACTAACCAATCCAGGTATGTACGTGAAACAGTATATTCTGGTGAAGCGGGAGGTATTTTTTGTAATCTGTCCAATTCTTTCTCTGCAATTTTTCTTGCTTCCTCCGTCATTTTGCTCTTAGCTATCTTCTCTTTTATCTCCTTAAGTTCCATTGTCCCTTCGTCCTCGCCGAGTTCCTTTTTAATAGCCTTGAGCTGCTCGCGAAGAAAATATTCTCTTTGGGTCTTTGAAATCTCATCTTGGACTTCAGATTGGATCATTTCACCGAGTTCTATTCTCTGGATTTCCCGATTAATGACAACCGTTGCTTTTTCCAATCGCTTCTTGACATCGAGTTCTTCTAATATTTTTTGCTTCTCGGCAACCGGTACATTTACTAGATGCATAACTCTGTCAACTAAACGACCCGGATGCTGAATATTTGAGAGGATAGATGTGTGTTCTTCAGAAAGATATGGAGCTACCTTTATCAATTTCACATAAAGCTGACGAATATTAGTTAACATTGCGTCAATTTCTATAGTTGGTTTATAATGCTCTTGAGTTTTGAGAATTGCTCCTTTAAAATAAGGCTCTTGCTGGATGAAGGATTGAATTTTTGCTCTTTCCACTCCCTGAACAATAGCGCTCTTGCTGCCATCAGGCATATTAAAAATCTTAAGTACCTGAGCAATCGTACCCCACTCAAAAAGGTCTTCTTTATCAGGGTTTTCAATAGACCCTTCCTTCTGTGCAACTACAACTATCCTCTTTTTATTTTCCGGTAGGTCCTCAATGAGTCTTAAGGATCGTTCTCGCCCTATGTAAATGGGTATTACCTGTTGAGGGAAAAGCACAGTATTCCTGAGTGCCATGATTGGTAATATTTCAGGAACAGTGGACACTATCTCTATATTTTCTTTATCATTTTTTTTATCATCTGGCATTCTGAACTCCGTTAACTCTAATTATTTCAATCTAATAAGTTAACCAGAATATCTAATTGATAGATAACAAAAAAGTTTCATATTTGTATCAGGATTTATTTTTTTCCATGTCCTTAAGAGCGGTTATCACCCTCAAAGTCACATTGTAATCTCCTTGCGTTGACTTTCCGGCAATTGCAGGAAATAGTCCCGATGGTAGTTGATTATCAATAAGCCAATTAACAGCCTTTTTGGATTTTGGATGATCATAAGTATCAGGAAGATTGGAAAGAGTTTCAACGAATCTTAAGGTACCTCCTCGAAATAGACCGTTTTCTGTATAATCCACATAGAGATAATTCCAGGCATCGGGCTCAGGGAATAAGATTGTTGTATTAGATTCTAAAAAATTGTCTAATACAAACTTTGATGCATTCTGGCAAGTGGACGATTTCCTCAATCTGGTATGGACACTGAATGCCTGACACACAAATAGAGTGGTCCATATACCGCTCTTTAAAGATTTTACAGAAACATTTGAAGGAACCATGGAAGCTGACAGCCAACCACCATCTGGACGCTGTCTTTTAGCAATCCATCGAAAACCTTTTTCGACGAATGGGTTACCTGATAGTCCATATTTGACCAAAAGCCAAAGGGCAAAGCCGTGATGATGATATAATAAGGGGAATTTGCCGTCAGATTTTTGCATCTTAAGAAGAGTAATTATCCCTTTTTGAATTGCGGGCATTTCCTTTGTGCAGCCAAAATCCAGAAGTTGAGCCATATTCTTCAACTGTTGCAGAAAAAGCATTGCTTTTCGTCTTTCTTCAATGATATACTTCTTGTCCAGTTTCCAGAGTCCATCAGGCTGCTGTGAATTTAATAGTTTCACACGAGGTTTATAGTTCTGGAATTCCTGCTGAAGTTTGGATAATAACTCAGTTTCTTCCGGAAAAAAACGCTCTGCTATAGCATACCTAACTGGTAAAGGAGCCTTTTTTAGAAGTATAGGAATAGGATCAATTTTCAGCAGTTTCAACCAATTATTTATTTTTGACATGTTTTCTCTTTTCTGTTATAAGATGCCAATGAATTTGTTGTAAAGTTTCCTATTTATGAATCTAAATAAAAATTATGTACCTGTTATCGCTGTTCATTTATGATTTTTAAACTTCAAATTGAAATATTAATCACTCTGTAAGTGGTAACTTTTTTATATGGTTGGTGATGATTGTTGAAAGTTATTTTAGCAGAAGAACTCTGAGGCAAACATTCAGTAGTTGAATAGACTATTGGGCTCGGTCGCATATCGGAAAAATCGATTCTAAATAACATAATAAACGGACTGTAATATCATTTTTATGTACTTTAAATGCAAGTAATATTTACCCCATTTTAGCTTTCCAATGGGGTTTAGTCGTTGTTTTTATGAAATAAAGGCATCAATTATTTTTTTTATCTCATCGTATGATTTAGCAAAGTAATTAGCTGCTTTCAAGTCTTCTTCTGAAAGGCTACTAGTGAATCCTATTGTTATTGCTCCTGCTGCAACCGCAGAATTTACACCGTTTATGGAGTCTTCTATAACAATTACTTGTTCGGGTTTAACATTCATTTTCTTACAAATTTCTAAATAGGGAGCAGGATCAGGTTTACTCTTTTCAACGTCATCGGCTGTTATTATATATTCAAAATAATTTTTTACTTCTGTATTATTAAAAATCCATTTTAAAATTAAACGAGGTGTTGAAGTAACCAATCCTATTTTATAGTTACCCTTAATATCTTCAAAGAATTCCTCAAAACCTGGCAGATACATCAGGTTATGTTTAATTTCATCCATGTAAAGTTCTCTGCTTCTATTTCGGAGTTCTTCCGATTGAGCAGAGATGCCATATTTTTCAAATGCTAATTTGAAAAATCCCACCTCAGATAATCCTTTGAAGTATTTCCAGTCTTCGGAAGGAATTGTAACACCATATTCAACAAAAAATTTCTCTTCTGCTTTCCTGTAAAGTGGTTCGGAATCCACAACCACACCGTCAAAGTCAAAAACAATAGCCTGAATTTTCTGTTTCATGTCTTCCTTTCTTGATATATTTAGCCTGATTTATTCACCTGCCAGCCCTTCATCGATTTTGTCGGGGTCGGGAGCAGGCTGGTAAGCTTAATACCGATATTGAATTCGCTGAACAGGTCCGTCTACTCCCGATAAATCGGGATACGCCGGACAGGCAGGTAAATATTAGAATTATGCTGTCCATGCATAAATTTTCTTTTAATAGAGTTTTCATATTACTAATAATTTATGAGTCGTATTTTAAGTAGATTCACTCATAAGTTATTAAATATTTTATATCTCTGTTCCAAAGGTTCGGGATGATCTCTGCAGAGAATGATCCAAGTTAATTAGACTCGTAAATAATATTCAAATTCCATCATTATTTTCTTTATTTAAATCCCCAAACTTCTTCCATATCTGTTATTGCGGGATCATCATAACGTTTTAATGTATTTATCCATTCAGACATATTATCATTGATTGTTATCTTCAGATATTCTAATTCTTTTTTATCAATTCTGCCTATTTCTTGCATGAATGTATAAAATTTCTTCAAACTCGAGGCGTTACCCTTTATTGATGATTCACTTGCCCACATTGCTTTTCTAATAAACCAGTAACCAAGAAACATATTAATAAAAGATACTCCCTCTTCAGGTTCCCTCGTATCATCGTATAATAAATATTCATTTATATAAAAATCAATGTTTCCAACATGCTTGTTGATTGTTTTTAACCCCAATTTTCCCTTGACTAACCAGTCTTCAAATTTAGATAACAGCTTCTCATTCGCTTTCCGTATTTTCTCACAATCCTTCTCATATTCTTCATAATCAATTGACATATTTTACTCCATAATAATAAAATATTTTAGAATTTTTACTATTTAAAGAATTTAGAGTTCTTCAAAATAATGTTCATCTATCATTTCTCTTAAACTATGAAATGCTTTGTAAAAATTACACATCTTTCTATTTGAATTAGTTTGAGCGTATTCAAACGGGTTTTAATAGCGTTAAATAATAAATCCTAAAACCACATACAGTACAAAAGCCAGTCCGGCACTAATCAGTGCATAAGGTAATTGTGTATTGACATGGTCTATATGATCGCAGGCTGATGCCATTGAAGCCACCATTGTTGTATCTGAAATCGGTGAGCAGTGATCGCCAAAAACCCCACCTCCGAGAACAGCTGAAACTACCAGAGGTAGATTTACATCCAGAGTATTTACAAGGGGGATAGCCAGCGGGATCATTAGAGCGAATGTTCCAAAGCTTGTTCCGGTTGAGAACGCAATAAATGCCGATACAGCAAAAACTAATGCAGGTACTAACCCCGGATTAAGAAAAGACGAAGTTACTTTTGCAACATACACTCCAGTCCCTAATCCTCTGCATGTATTGCCTAGCGAAAATGCCAACATCATCAGGAGCGCAAGAGATATCATTCCTCCCGCTCCTTTAAGTATCATGTCCATTATCTCTTTCATAGACATCAATCTCTGGAAGCGATACATTACACCCGCAACAGCTATTGCCAACGTCACCGACCAAAAAACAGCAGTTGAGCCTGAACCGTGGGTTATATCACCTTTTCCGGTTATTATCAATGCAATAGGCATAGCAATGCTCATAATAACTACTGGAACGACCAGGTTTCGCGCCAAATGTTTCTTCTCTTCAATTGGATGCATCTCAATGACAGTTTCATCCATAAGCGGAACCGCTCCATCTCTGAGCAACTTTCCTTCCTTTACTACACGATTTTCAGCCTTTTTCATTGCGCCAAGATCCAATTTGAAGAGTGCAATAAGTAATACCATAAATACAGCAACTATAGAATAAAAATTCATAGGAATTGACTGAAGCAATGCCTTTGTCGGTTCCGCAATACCTTGAGATGAAAGTAGTCCAATTATAAAGGCGCCCCATGCGTTTAGTGGAATTAACATACAAATCGGTGCTGAAGTAGAATCGGCAATGTACGCTAATTTTTCGCGTGAAATTTTCAATTTGTCGAATAGTGGGCGGCAGATAGCTCCGACTATTAGGATTTTTATACTGGATTCAATAAAGATCACAATACCTATTATCCATGCTAAAAGCTGTGCACTCCTGCGGTCTTTTATCCATTTTCGGTCTAACAAGAAATTGACAAATCCGTTAACACCACCAGACCTCTGAGTTAAGGCAATCAAGCTGCCTACCATTGCGCTGAAAAGAATAATACGAGTATTATCAGCATCTTGAAAAACATTTACAAAAGAATTAAGTGTAGTGGCCAATCCACTAATTGGATTCCAATGTGATATGATAGTCCAGCCTATCCAGATACCAACTGCCAGAGAAATAAATACCTGCCTTGTTTTAATCGCTAAAATTATTGCTACAAGAGGAGGTAAAATTGATACCCAACCAATAGTTTCCATAGAATCCTGATGTTTTTAAAATCTAAATTTAGTATGATTTATGAGTCTGCTTAAGAAAGGTTGAAATTCGAAGTGTATTAAGCATAATATAAAAAATTCAGGAACTGTTTGCCAACGGTTTCTTTTCCTAATAGCTCACCTTTTTTAAGTAGACTCATTAATTAAATGTTAAGTATTTGAAGAAATTGGTATTTTTATATGGAATGTATTACCTATCCCAAGTTCACTTTCTACATCGAATTTAACACCATAAGGGTCTAAAAACATATAAGTGTTAAAGAGACTTGTAAAATAGATCCTGGTTTTGTCAAATTTTTTTCCCATCGAAGTTTTCTCGGGATAAAAGAATGGTGTAAATACTTTGGACAAATCCTCTTTTGCTATCCCACATCCTGTATCGGAAATGTCTATATAGATATATTCTGCATCACTTCTGGTTTTTACTGTTATTTTTTTTTCTTTTGACTCTGACATAGAATCTATTGAGTATTGAATTATATTAAGTAATCCCTGTGAAAAATCGTTGTATAAACCTTTTATTGAGGGTATACCCCTCCGAAAATAGTATTTTTTTTCTATTTGATGTTTAAAATAGTGGTCAGCTTCTAAAAAGCCCAGTTCTATTTTCAATAAATCATTCAAATCAATAGATACTTTTCCAGATTTCCGTCCACTTTTGCTCTTCTTCATCAAATTGTCAACTATAGCTTCTATTTTTTTCCCGTGATAAATTATCATATCGGGTTCTTTCAAATTGGGCATTTTTGTCTTTAACATTTGCGCTCGGCCCATTATGACTGTAAGAGGTTCTAAGATATTGTGAGCAATTCCTTCCGCAAAAAGTCCAAATGAAGATAGTCTCTGCTGTTTTAGTAAACCAATTTCCAGTTCTCTTTGATGCTGTTCTAATTTTTTTTTCTCTGTTATGTCACTTATAACGGCGAAAGTTGCTGGTGCACCTTTGTAATCTATTATCGTTACATTCGCTTCAACATCGATAACCGTTCCATTCTTTTTCTTAAATGTAGTTTCATATCTGGCAGGAACATGTTCACCTCTATCTCTTCGCTTGCCCCTTTCATTAATAATCTCTACGCCTTTTTTTGTAAAAACTTCTCGATAGTCTTTCATGATTAGTTCTTCATGAGTGTACCCCAGCATTTCAGCAAATTTTTTATTAATGAAGATAAGTTTATCTCTCTGACTAATTACAATTCCATCATTAACATTTTCTACTAATAAACGATACTTCTCCTCTGATTCACGAAGAACCTTTTCGGTATTTTTACGCTCTAAACTATTTACAAATATATTAGCAACAATTTTCAGTAGATCGATTTCCTTTTCTAGCCATTCTCTTTTCCTTTTCAAAGAAGCAAAACCCAAAAACCCAGCCAATTCGCTTCTATAGATCATTGGAACTACGATAAGAGACTTGATTCCGCTTTGTATTAAATATTCTTTTTCTCTGAATGCTTCGGAAGGTAGGTCATTAAGACCTTGAAATAGAATGACTTCAAATTTGAATAATTTATCTTGCCACAAGGGTAATTCTTTTAAGGGAAAATTTTGCAGGTTCTCTATTTGAGGTTCAATACCGTCGGCACACCATTCGTGAGTATTAGTCATCATTTTTTTATCACTGGAAAGTGCAAATAGAAAGCTTCTGTCAACTTTAGTAAATTTGCCAAATCTTTTCAGGGCATCATTTATTTTATTATCAATTTTCTCTAGTGGGAGATTAATGAGTTGTGTTGAAATATCTACTATTAGTCTTTCGAGTTCTATCATTTTTACCACCGTTTATATATTTGTATCCTTTTAAAAGTATTGATTTACTTTAAAATATGCAAATCTAAATATTCATATTATTCAGAATTGGTTTGTAAGATCAGCTATTTGGGTATCACTTGAATATTTAATGGGGATAAAAGTTTTAGACGAATTTCTACAATCTCCTATATACGAGTGATTTACAGGGGGAATTACCTGTTGATTTACAAAACAGATAAAAGATTTACTACTTTCTCTATTTAGTATTTTTAAGTTCCGTTAGGAGCTTACTTCTAATGAAGATGTTATCTATTCAGGGGTAGGCTCCTGACACAACCTCAAAAGTAAAAATGGGATTTTTTCTTAGTTGGATTTTTTACAAGTCGTTCCTTTTTACGGATAATTCATTAGCAATCCGCGTACTCAGATTTGGAACCCCTCTGATCGGAGAAAAGTTTTGAGCTTGTCACATTCTGTAAATTTAAAACCTTTTATTCCTACTTTTTTTGCTCCTAAGACATTTTCTTCAAGATCGTCAATGAGTAAAGAATTCTCTGGAGAGGTATTGGATTGTTTGAGAGCTTTATGATATATTTCTGGTTCCGGTTTGCAATATCCGGCTTCAAATGAAAGCACTGCCCCATCAAGATTTCGAAGAATATCATATTTTCCCTCTATCGCTCTAATATGTATAGCATCAGTGTTTGATAATAAAAATATTTTTGCTTTTCCCTTCAATTTTGTGAGAAGATTCAAAACTGGTTTATTGGGCTTAAAAGAAACTTCCCAAATTTTTACCAATTTTTCCAGAGTGACAGTTTTGGGCATACGATATTTTTCACGGAGAAGGTTTATATATTCATCTATGCTATATTTACCTTTTTCGAAATCCTTTTCTAAACTGGAATTCGCTACTTCTGTTATTGTTCGTATATCAAGACCGGTTATCTCTGCTATTTTCTTAAAAGCTAGAGATTTATCCACATTTACCAGGACATTACCAAGGTCAAAGAAAATTGTGTTTATCATAAAATCGAATTTAGAATTAGAGTGCTAACTATTATTGAAGAATGTATTTTAGTGATATATTTAATATTTATTCGTTCTCTTCTAGAACGATTTCAGTTACAATTTTTCCAGTTTCAGTATCGGAATTGTTTTTAAGCACAGGACAGTGATAATTGTTGAGTTTTTCGAGAGTTTCCTCATCTATGAGTTTCAAATGCTTCATTATTGCGACAGCCATGGAATCAGCAGCCTGCTTATTACCGCTTAATACTTTCATTGCAATTCCAATGTATCTTCCATCTTCGGTTCTAACTCCTATTCCTCGCACGCCTGCGGAACCAATTTTAGAAATTCCTTTACCACTTGTAACAGTAGTAAAATCGGTGTCAAACCTATTTCTTCCAGCAATATGTTTTGGATGCAAGCACATAATGTGAACGATCTTACGTAAATATTCATCCGATCCTTCAACAAGTTTTTTATACATAAGCGCAATGTTTTTTAGCGGCAAAAAGAAAGTTGGTACATTACAGCTATCTATCGCTATAGGGATTTTATCCTTTTCGGAATAATATTTTATCTTCTCAATAATTTTTATCTGTACCGGATGATTGGAACTGGTATAATTATTATGTGCAACATCCAATGCTTTAGATAAAGCTATCATACAGGTGTGTTTACCAGAGCAAGTGTTGTAAATGGCAGTGGTGCGCCGCCCTTTTAAAATCATCTGTTCGTAACTCAGTCTATCCAGAGGTGGTTGTATACCACAGACTAGATCATCAATTTTTACGCCGATTTTATTTAAAATATTTGAAACTGCTTCGACATGATAGGGCTCACCATTATGCGAAGAGCACATGACAGCTATTTCTTCGTCATTGAGATTGAATTTTTCCATAGCTCCAGATTCTAATAGAGGAACAACCTGAAACGGGTTTGCTGTTGATCTGATATAAACAGGATATTCTGAATCTCCTGCAGAAAAAAGTACATCACCTTTTTCATCTACTGCTACAGCATAACCTATGTGAAAATTCTCGACTATAGAACTTCTATAAAGTTTCGTTACCAATATCATAAAATCATTCTCCCTTAATTTTTCTCAACTAGTTCCATTAATTCTCTCAATGCACTTTCAAAACCTGTTATTAAAGATTGTGATAATAGGGCTTTACCCACAGATAGAAATTCTACATCAACAACTTCATTCAATTCAGCAATTATACGTCGGTTTAAATCTCCACCAATAGAAACTCTCAAATTATTCTTTATTGCGATGCGTATTGTATGAGTTATCTTCTCTAAAACAACTAGAAAACCTTTATGGGTTTCTTCTTTTGAGAGTTCATTTGTAGCAATCTCTACCTCATCAACACCCAGCTGATAGGCTTCTTTTAATAGTTTTATCTTTGGTTTGATTCTAAGTGCAAGTCCCAAATCCTGACTATTTAAAATAGTATTAACAAGTACTTTTATCTCTTTTGAGTGAATCTCAATTGTATTATCTGCAGATTCCGGATTAATAATTGTTATCATGTCTGGTTTAATTGGTAAAACTTTTTGAACTGTCTCAGTATCTGCAGGGACTCTGACATTCAGACGACATCCGGTCATTGATCTTAGAGTAGAAATGTCAGTAACCAGATTTACGTTTTTTCTATACGTGAAACTTACTCCAGCTACTCCAATAGATTCCACATAGCTTAGAAGATTCAATGGATTGGTAAGAGGAGCATGTACTAATTCCTCTAAAGAAATAAATGGATCTAAGTTAACTTCGAGATAAGGCATATCTTTTTACTCTATTTAAGAGACAACTTCTGAAGCAAATGAAAATGAAACTTCAGAAAAAAATCCCTGTTCAATCATTTCTTTAAAAGTTTCGAGAGTTTGTAAATTAACGTGTCCAATTGCTATTGCTTTTCCACTTCTTTTTGCGACTTCAATAGCTTTTTTAAATTGCGCCTGAATTTCGCTCTTCTCTCGTTTATTATCAAGAAATACTGTGCGGACAGCGGTTGGAATTCCTACCTCTCTTGCGACTTCATAAGCGATACTTCTAGGAGAAGTCAAACTGTCAATAAAATATAATCCTTTTTTTTTCAAACTTTTGGTAACCATTTTCATCAAATCTTCATCAGATGTAGCAAGTGAACCCATGTGATTATTCATACCTATAGCTTCAGGTAATTCCATGTATGCCGAATTAATCCTTTGTTCCACTTCATAACTTCTAAGAGTATGTTTTAACAAATACTGTTCCTCACCTATCGCATAATTTTGGTCTTCTGGTTCCATAGGCATATGTATTATTATCTCTTTGTTATTTTTCCTTCCTTCAGAAGCTGTCCATCGAGAATATTCATGTCCTGGAATAACTGAGAGAGTAATATTCACATTAAGTCTTAGGAACCCCTTAATAACGTCATTATTACTATAGCCGAAATCATCTATGATAACAACAAGTTTAGGCTTATACTTTAAATCGCCCCGGATCAATTGGAGGTCGGTAAATGCTTTTCCCTTTATAAATGCAATAGACCCGACCGGTTCATTATAGTAATCTACATAGACTATAAAGCCTTTATTCATAGTTAAATTACTAATCTTGCTGATAGATAAACCAGCATGTGTCAATTGAGATTTTACAAATTTTTTCAAAGTTTTATCGTTTTCCTTTTTCGGAAATTCGAATGCTATTGAAATTTGACTTTTATCATCTGAATTAATTGTTATTTCTGTTAGACCCTTTTTAACAAGCATCTTTCTTCCTACATTTTTCAATGCTAATTGTCCCTCGTGATGAATAAGACTTTTTGTAGGCAATGCTTTAGGAACAAAGAAGAATAGGATGCTTGAAAAAAGAAGAATGAGAACTATAAAAATTAAGCTCAGCCTTCTTTCGTCTTTCCGGCGATTTGCTACTGTTTTAAAAGGTTTCTTTAAATACCTGATATTTCTCATAGAATTTTTCAACCGTCGGAAAAATACAAAATTAGAGAGGGAATGTCAAAGCATTCTCTTTACTGAATTGAGGAAATATTTTTATATTCTTGAGCCTAGTATATTTGTTTTATTCAAATTCTATTATAAAATGTGTTTGTATAGTTCGCCGTCCGGCGGATTCGAAATAGCGAAATGGACAGTTCGATATCACTTAATCCTTCCTATTTTCTTTATCAGCGAAATATGCGCTTGCTAAGTATAAAGTTCTCTTTTCCTCCTCATTAAGAGTATCATATCCATCCTGATTGATCTTATCCAGGATTAGATTAAGCTCCTCTTTGAAGGTTTCATCTGTATCGTATTTCTTAATGACTTCTTCATCTTTAGACGTTTTCCGCACTCTACGGATTGGGATTTTAATCCTTATGTTTGGAAATTTTGAGCGTACGAAGCTGGATATCTGCCATCTCTTGAGATATACAAATCCGATTAAGAAGCCACCTAAATGGGTAAGATGACTGATATTGCTTGTACCAGGAGCAAAAGTTGAAAAAAACGTGACTACTGCAATGAAAATCACGAAATATTTTGCTTTTATAGGAATCAGAAAATATAGGTACAGATAGCGGTTTGGGAACATCATCGAAAATGCTACCAAAATGCCATAAATCGCACCACTTGCACCCACGACTGGAATCGTTGAATTGAGACCGAATAGTAGTGTTATTAACCCGGATCCAATTCCTGTCAAGAAGTAATATTTATAAAATTCTTTCTTCCCCCAGTAATTTTCTATCTCCATACCGAACATCCACAGAACAAACATATTCCAGAAAATGTGCCAAAAACCACCATGAATAAAGAGGTAGGTTAAAGGCTGCCAGATAAATCCTCTACTCCATACAAATTTCGGAACTATTCCAAACGTTAGGATGAAAAATTTTTCAACTGGAAGAAGATACATTACGATAAATACAGCAACATTTATAATAATTATATTGCGGATTGCACCTTTAAAGAGTCTGGGGCGAATATTGCCACTACCATATCTTACATTATTACCGTGTCTATAATAAATCATCTAATTGTTCCAATTAACTGTTAATGGTTATATTTATGTAGATATACATATTACTTTTCTTCGATATTAAATTCTAAATTTGCGAGTATCTCGAGGCTTTTTAGCTTAACCGGAAAATCCAGATGATAGGAGATGTATGAAACTAAAAATTCGATTATATCTATACTTAGTTTAGCTAGTTGAAGTTTTGGCAATCCTGCTTCCAAATTCGCTTTTTCTGATATTCTCATATAGTCCAATATTTCATCTCTTAATAACATGACACGCTCTTGAAAATCGGCGCATCTTTTGCAAATTATTCTTCCGGTGGATGGTTCGTATAATGATGACTTCAATTGTTGCTTACAGATAGAACAAGTATTAAAATTTATTTTATATCCTAACATTGCAGCTATTTCTAATAAAAAATAGATAAATGCCTCTTTTATAAAATCTCTATTGCTATCCATGAACTTCATAACGTTAATTACGAGTAAAAATACCGCTTCATCTTTCTGATGTTCATGAATGAATTTATCAACACATTCCATAATTGCCATAGCATATGCTATATCTGTGATTTCCAGGGAATTCTGAAAAAATGCCTTTATGAATTCAATTTTACTTAATATCTGGATCTCACGTGTTGGCTTGTGATAGTAAATAACCTCAACATAACTAAGCGGTTCCAGGTAGCCTCGAAATGGACTTTTTAATCTCCTTGCACCTTTTGCAATGATTGATACTTTTCCATGTTTTTTAGTGTAGAGTCGTACAATATTGCTTGTTTCCTTAAATGGAATACTTTTAAGAACCAGTGCTTCTGTTTTAATAACAGTCATAATCTCGGTAATAGATTACGTTATTACTGCAATGGTTACAAGTGAAAATATTTCTAGATCTATCTCAATTTATATCGGATTGGACAGTTAAAACTGACTACAAGCTGCAGAAAATTTTTATCTCATAAAAATGGCAGAACATGACTCGCTGTTGTTAGTAAGATTTTGCGAAAATAGTGATTTTATCTGCTGGTTTCTTAGTGTAGAAACAGGTACCCTTATCTTTTTGGTCAAAAAGTATACAGCGAATAGTTGCCTTTGTTTCTTGCTGGATTTCGGCTTCCATTTCACCATTTCCCGCCCAGAAAGCTTTTACAAAACCACCGTCTTCGATCACTTTTTTGAATTCGTTGTAATTTTCAACAGAAAAAGTATTTTTTTCTCTGAAGTCCAGGGCTTTTTTAAAAAGGTCATTCTGAATAGTTTCCAAAAGTTCTTCTATTGATTCAGAAGCTTTTTCCAAAGAGACAAATTTTTTACCTTTTATATCTCTTCTAACCAAGACAATCTGGTTCTTTTCCAAGTCCCTTGGACCGATTTCAACACGCAAGGGAACACCCTTCATCTCCCATTGGTTGAATTTCCAGCCTGGTGAAGTCTGTTCGTTATCATCAACTAAGTATCGGATGTTTCTACTTTTTAATTCTCCGCGAAATTTTCCAATGGCTTCCAGAACCTGTGATTTTTCTTTGTCATTTTTCCAGATTGGTATAATGACAATCTGATAGGGCGCAATTTTTGGAGGTAGAATCAATCCTTTATCATCGCCGTGAGTCATTATTACTGCGCCTACAAGTCTTGTACTGACTCCCCAGCTTGTAGCATATACATATTCAAGCTTATTTTCGGTGTTTAGAAATGTTACATCGAATGCTCTAGCAAAATTTTGTCCCAGATAGTGAGATGTACCTACCTGAAGAGCTTTCTTATCCCCCATCATCGCCTCTATTGTATATGTTCGCACTGCACCTGCGAATTTCTCTGCATCTGTTTTTCCTCCAACGTGAACTGGCATTGCCATATAATTTTCCGCTAATTGGCGATAGATTTCTATGATTTTTCGGGCTTCTTCCTCAGCTTCGTTGGCGGTTGCATGTGCGGTATGACCTTCTTGCCAGAGAAACTCAGTAGTTCTGAGAAAAAGACGTGTTCTCATTTCCCAGCGTACAATATTTACCCACTGATTGATCAAAATAGGTAAATCACGATAGGAATTAATCCATTTTTTGTACATTGACCAGATGATTGTCTCGGAAGTAGGTCTTATATATAATGGTTCTTCAAGCTTTTTCCCACCGACATGAGTAACCACAGCACATTCCGGCGCAAACCCTTTAACGTGCTCAGCCTCTTTTTTAAGGAAACTTTCAGGAATGAACATCGGGAAGTAGGCATTTACATGACCGCTTTTTTTGAACATTTCATCAGCAATATTTCTAATGTTTTCCCAGAGTGCATAGCCGTAAGGGCGGATTACCATTGTTCCTTTCACAGGACCGTAATCAGCCAGTTCAGTTTTTAAAACAACATCTGTATACCATTTTGCAAAATCTACACTTTGTTTCGTAACACCTTTAGCCACTATACAATCCTATATTTTTTGTCATTCTTTGTCAAGAAAAGGTAAATGCGCAATTAACAATTATCAATTATCAATTCACTACTTACTGCCAACCGCCTACTACTACTTCTTCTCTTTATAACCGATTCTATGAAATGGGTTAACGATACTTGTACAAATATTGAATAAATGAGCTGCTATTCTCTTTAGAAATCTTAAATACAGTGCTAATGTCACAGCGTCTAAGACATCAAGTTCATCTTCCTTTTTAATAAGAGATTCTTTAATTGCAGTACAATTATAAGAAAGTTTCTTATACTCGGAAAGAACTTTTCGTGCTAACTCGGAATTGGATTCCGGGAAAGCCTTAATTGTAATATTAAAGAATTCTCTCACTCGATTTTCAATACTAATAACCAGTTTTTCAAAACTTCCGGCACTTAGTTTCTTCTTATGTAAAATAGCAAGGTCTGCAATGTTTTTAGTATAATCGCCTATTCTTTCAATATCAATCACGATGCTTGCAAGTACCAATCCGGCAGTAATTTCAGTTTTATCAAAGAGCATCAGATGTGTTAGAACTTTTTTCCGGATATCTCTTTCAGACTTGTTGATATCTTTATCTTTTTTGTAGATGTCGATCCTGAGTTCTCCATCGTCACTTTCTCTAAGAGACCTGACAGATTCAAGAAACATCTCTTGATCTTCACGAAGCATTTCTATAGACTCGTTCAGGGTCTCAGATGTAAGGTCTTTTTTTCGCCATATATTTAAAAATTCACGAAACATAGCTACCTCATTAATGTAATAAATAGAAGGGGAATTAAAAAGAACACTAATAAAATATATAATAAAGGTATATAGCGGTGCTTTATCGACCAGTGAGAAAAAACAGTTGCCATAGTTATCGGTATTGCTTTCAATGGTAGAAATATTACGATTCCAAGCAGGTTGAAAAATAGATGACTAAAGGCAATTGTAACGGCATCGGCATTGTTCGTTGCTAAAGAAGCCAAAAAAGCGGTGATAGTTGTACCGATATTTGCACCGAGGTCATACGGAAAGATTTTCTTAAGACTTAAAACTCCGGCAGCTGCCAGTGGTACGACAAGAGAGGTTGTGATAGAACTGCTCTGGATAATGGCTGTGAATAGCATGCCCAAAATCAGTGCTCTTGCGGTTGTTTTAAAAATATATTGGTCGAAAAACAGTTCGATTTTATGAAGAACAAGCAATTTCATGACTTTGACAATGTACCTTAATGCAATAAAAAGCAAAACAAATGCTATAATTATACCTAACCATGGGATGGAAGGAAACAGATGTAAAATTGCTTTTGAAACAGGTTTGAGGATTGCACTAAGTGGATTTACGAGCTTTAACCCGCCAACATTTACAAATAAGCCTGATGCTGCCTTTGCAACAACACCTATGATATTGAAAAAATATTGAAAGGGAAATATGACAATTACAGATAATACATTAAAGAAATCATGAACTATACTTGCTCCTAATGCTCGCTCAAACTCATCCGATCTCCTTATATGTCCCATTGATACAAGAAGATTTGTAACGCTTGTGCCGATATTAGCTCCCATTATTATTGGTATTGCAAGATAAATGGCTCTGGCAGGATCAGTACCAAATGCTCCAGCGGCGATTAGTCCTACCACCAGAGAAGTTGTAAGAGACGAACTTTGCACAAGACTTGTACAAAATATCCCGACAAATAAACCTATAATTGGATTAGATACGCTCTGCATTATTGATGCGGCAAAATCTTTACCCATAGCTTTAAAAGAATCACCGATCAATGTAATGCTCAACAGAAAAAGATAAATTAGACTTAGCAATGTTATTACTTTTAGTGTTTCTCTTAAGTATCTCTTATAATCCTGATTCATTCTAAGTTTACAATTAATCTTAATTTTTAATGAATTTTAAAGTGTGCGAAATTACAAATTTTTTTATGATTGTCATTGCTTTTTATGTTTAATTGTGATTTCACAATTTTTGTTATTTTATGATATTTAAGGTTGGATATAGGATAATCAAACCAGTTTATCCCGATAGTCGTTAGGATAAAAACGAGTTTACTTCGGGAATTCCATTTTTTTGATTGGAAATTGTTGCAATTGTATTTATACTTTGTAAATTGCCCGCCGATTAGGAGAAAAGAATGAGTAAAAATCTACTAATAGTTGAATCACCATCAAAAGCCAGAACAATAAAGAAGTATCTGGGAAGAGATTTTCAGATTCTCGCTTCTGTAGGGCATATCAGAGATTTACCAGTAAAGGAAATTGGCGTTGATATTCAGAGAAATTTTAAGCCGAAATATGTAACAATTAAAGGCAAAACAAGAATCATTCAGCAGTTACGTACAGCAGCAAAAAACGCATCTTCGGTATATTTAGCTACAGACCCCGACCGTGAAGGAGAAGCTATTGCATGGCATATTGCCAGTTTACTTAAAGTGTCAAATGAGAAAGAGCTGAAGCGTGTTCTTTTTAATGAGATCACAAAAAGCGGTATAAAATATGGGATAGCACATCCCAGAAGAATTGATATAAATCTCGTAAATGCCCAGCAGGCAAGACGGATTCTGGACAGGATTTTTGGTTATCAGGTTAGTCCGTTTCTCTGGAGAATACTCTACAGTGGTCTGAGTGCCGGAAGAGTTCAGACAGTAGCCGTGAGACTTATTTGTGAACGTCAGGAAGAGATTGACAGCTTTATACCGAAAGAATATTGGGAAATTGAGGCTGATCTTAAAACTCCTGGCGATGAAATTTTTACCGCAAAATGTATAAAGATCAATGGGAAAAAGATAAATATACCCGATAAAAAATCTGTAAAGGAACATATAGATGTTCTGAAGAAATCTGAATTCTTTGTAAAATCAATTACTGTAAAAGAGAAAAAGAAACCCCCTTCACCACCCTTTACGACCAGTACTTTTCAGCAAGAAGCGACAAGGAGATTTCGTTTTTCTCCTAAAAAAACAATGCAAATTGCTCAGCAGCTGTATGAGGGAGTTGATATAAACGGAGAGCCCATTGGTCTTATAACATATATGAGAACTGATTCGGTCAGAATATCTACTGAAGCAATAAGTTCTGTTAGAGATCTTATTACTAGTCAATATGGTTCAGGGTATATTCCATTGAAACCAAGATATTTCAAAAGTGGGAAACGAAAAGTTCAGGATGCGCATGAGGGGATTCGTCCAACAAGATTTGACCTTTCCCCTGCTCTAATCGCTAAGCATCTTTCCAGTGATCAAAAGAAAGTCTACACGCTTATCTGGAATAGATTTGTTGCCTGTCAGATGTCTTCTGCTATTTATAAACAAATGATAATTGATGTTGGAGCTGATAAATATCTTTTCAGGGCATTGGGAAGCGATTTGATTTTTGACGGCTTCCTGCGAATATGGCGGGAAGGGAAAAAGGAAGAGGAAAAGAAAAGTAATCTTCCTGTGAATATTAAGGAGCAAGATAGACTCACATTGGTTGAATTAAAACCTGAGCAGAAATTTACGGAACCTCTACCTCGTTATACTGAGGGAACCATTATAAAGGAATTAGACAATCTGGGCATTGGTCGACCGAGTACTTATGCGTCAATTGTAACAACAATCGTTCAAAGAAAATATGTTGGACGGGAAAAAGGTACTTTATATCCCACCGATCTTGGAAAAACGGTCAATAGGATTTTAGTGGGTGGAATGTCTGGGATTTTCAATGTGAGATTCACGGCAGAGATGGAAGAACAGCTGGATTATATTGAATCCGGCAGTAAAGATTGGCTAAATGTTGTAAGACAGTTTTATCAGCCTTTCAGAAAATCACTTGATGCAATGGATGCACGCCGGAAGGAAATCAAAGAAAAACTACAGGTAAAAACGGACGAAAAGTGTGAACTTTGCGGCTCACCGATGCTGATAAAGTGGAGTCAAAATGGACGTTTTCTTGCCTGTTCATCTTTTCCT
Organism: Fidelibacterota bacterium; assembly: GCA_016782645.1. Lineage (GTDB taxonomy): Bacteria > Fidelibacterota > UBA2242 > UBA2242 > UBA2242 > BS750m-G69. The sequence goes on from JADHYC010000007.1 coordinate 35,555, forward strand.
AAATGCAGAAATACGCGTCCGATAAACGGTGAGAAAGTTGTTAAAGAAGGTCTAAAAAAATGTCCCAATTGCGGTAGCCCAATGGTGGTTAAAGAAGGTCGTTACGGAAAATTTTGGGCTTGTACTAAGTATCCTCAATGTAAAAAAACATTGCCGTATTCTACCGGTATTTTCTGTCCCGAAACGGATTGTACGGGAGAAATTGTAGAAAAAAGGACAAAGAAAGGTAAGACTTTTTATAGCTGCAGTCGCTATCCTGATTGTAAGTTTGCAACGTGGAATGAGCCCATTAATAAGGAATGTCCAAGCTGTGGTTATCCAATTATAGAAAGAAAGGTAACAAGGAATAGAGGAACAATTATATTTTGTCCCAAATGCAAGACCGAATTTCAAAATGAAGAATAACCGCCAATGCTCCTGAAGGAGTCCCTTGGGAAACGCTAAATTACGCTAATGTTTTTTTATTCTATATGGTGTGGATTTTCTATTTTAAAAAATATAATTTTTTTAGGAAACGTTATTTGTAGTTTAGGGAATGTGGAAGAGTATTATTAATTAGCGTGAATTGGCGTCTGTTCACGGTTATTAATTGAGGAGTTTAATGACGAGGAAGCAAAATAATAAACCAATGGATAAACTGGTTTCTCTATGTAAACGTCGTGGATTTATTTTCCAGTCGAGTGAAATATATGGTGGAATAACGAGTTGCTGGGATTATGGTCCATTAGGAGTTGAGCTTAAACGAAATATTAAAAATATATGGTGGCATGATATAGTTACCAGTCGTGCAAATGTTGTCGGAATGGATAGCAGTATCCTTATGCATCCTAAAGTTTGGGAAGCGTCCGGACATGTTGAATATTTTCATGATCCTTTAATTGATTGTAAGAATTGTAAATATCGCTTCAGGGAAGATAAAGCAGTTCATAGTTTTAAATGTTCATCCTGTCCTTTTAATTTCAAAATAAATAACGGGAAAATTGAAGTAAATGATGAGTTTGAGAAACATTTTGGTGGTGATCTTTTCGCGGGTGAACCTGAAACATATAAGAATTCCGATTGTCCGAACTGTGGTGGAGTAGGTACTGTTAAGCTTGAGAGATTGAATTGCCCGAAATGCGGAAGCTCTGAACTATCTCCTCCAAGGCAATTTAACCTGATGTTTAAAACTCATTTTGGTGCTTCAGAGGAATCGGCTACAGAGGTCTATCTCCGGCCTGAAACAGCACAGGGAATTTTTGTTAATTTCGATAATATTGTTACAACAGCACGCGCTAAATTGCCTTTTGGTATCGGGCAGATAGGTAAAGCTTTTCGTAATGAAATTGTTACGGGTAATTTTATTTTCAGGTCACGTGAATTTGAACAGATGGAACTCGAATTTTTTGTGAAATCTGAAGAAAGTGCCAAGTGGTATAAGTACTGGGTCAATGAACGTTTCGATTGGTATAAAAGATTAGGAGTTAGGTCGGATTACCTTAGACTTAGACAGCATGCAAAAGAAGAACTTGCTCATTACGCAAAGTCGTGTACGGATATTGAATACCGCTTTCCATTTGGTTGGTCTGAGCTTGAAGGTATCGCTGACAGACAGACTTTTGATCTGGATCAGCACATAAAAGCCAGTGGTAAGAAGCTCAGTTATTTCGATTCTTTATCTAATAATCATATTATTCCAGGTGTAATTGAGAGTTCTGCCGGTGTTGACCGGACAATGTTGACCATTTTAACTGATGCTTATTGGGAAGATGATGAGCATGACCGAGTGGTTCTACGACTCATTCCAAAAGTAGCACCAATAAAAGTTGTTGTTTTACCATTAGTGAATAGAGATGGTATGCCGGAAATTGCAAAAGCCATTTTTGATGATTTGAGAAAACACATGGCTGCATTTTACGATCAGGGCGGTTCAATTGGACGGCGTTACCGTCGCCAGGATGAAGCCGGAACTCCATTCGGAATTACGGTAGATTCACAAACACTTGAGGACGGAACAGTTACCCTTCGAGATAGAGATTCTTTAGAACAGATACGAATTTCCAAAGATAATGCCGTAAAGGTACTACAGGAAAAACTGGCACTTTAAGTTTAGAATCCGTAATTAATTCGATAAGCGGGTACATACATTTCCTTATTCAATTTTTAACATATTGCTTATTTAATTATAATTCTTTATAATAAAAGAGAATGTTAAATGATAAATTTCTGCCAATAAAAACGTATTTTTAAGGAATTAGAGAAGAGTGGATCAATTCTCCATTTATAGTGAATATAAACGAAGTTCATCTAAAACACCAAATAGGCGTAATAAATGAAGTGTGTCTGTTAAGTAGTTATCGGAAATGTTCAGGAGGTAAAAAATGAATGCCATAATTAAATGTATAGAGAAACTTCGGATAAAATTAGATAAACACCGAAAGGATGATCTGAAAGAGTATCCCACAAGAACAATATTTATAGATCCATTATTGCAAGTTCTTGGCTGGGATGTAAGGGATCCAGAAGATGTCGAACTTGAATATCCGACTATAGACGGAAAGTCTGTTGACTATGCACCAAAGATAAATCGTAAGCCAGTTTTATTTATAGAAGCAAAACCTTTAAATAATCCACTTACGGATGTTAAATCAATTACACAAGTAGTTGGCTACTCTGCTAATGCTGGTATCGAATGGTGCATTCTTACTAATGGTGTTACATATAAAGTTTATCGTAGCACAGAGAAGGCAGAGGCCCCTGATAAGTTGCTTTTTGAAATTTCTCTCGATCCGAAGGAAACTGAGGGTATGTCGATCCAACAAGTTGCAGAACAATTTGCACGTTTTTCACGCGATGCAATGGCAAAAGGTCTCCTTGATGAGATTGGTGAACAAGTTTTCACTACAGGAAAAATAAGAAAAGCTTTGGACAAACTCTTAATGGAACCTCCAAACACACTAATCAGACTTATACGTTCAATGATTGGAGACGACACCATTAAACCAATGCAAGTAAAGAAGGCACTCAAGAGGCTTTGGTCCCAAACATCAGAGTTTGAAATTACTTCAACTTATGAATTTGGCATAGAGCATATTCCACCTGATAGGAAAAAGGTAAGAAGTAAAGAGTACAATGAGGAACATCACATTAGGGGAAAACCACAAGAAGTTGTAGAATTGTTTCGGATAATTGACAAATTTTGTAGAGAGTTTGATCCTACCGCGGTTCAAAGAAAGTATCTTGCCATGTATGTCAGATATACTCATGGCAAAAATATCTTCTGTTGTGTTCATCTTCAGAAAAGTGGGCTCCGTGTTTGGTTGAAGTTGAATTACTCTGACTTAGAAAACCCACCTGAATATGTCCGTGATGTTTCGAATGTTGGGCATTGGGGAGTTGGCGATATTGAGCTTGCAATTGATAGTTTTGAGAGATTTCAAAATGTAAAGTATTTGATACAAAAGTCCCTTGAAAAAAACAAACGAATAAAATGAACACTTCCAATAACAGAGCGTATCTGGCTATGTGCCTTCGGTACTATGTCCAAATCCAGCCTTAAGGCTAGACTTCAGATACGCTCGAGATGTTAACCGTAAAAAGACAGTGTTTTAGGGGGAGGGAATTACAAATGAAGGATCAATCAAGAAGGCGATTTATTAAATCATGCTTTTATTTAGCGATACCAGGGTTTAGTTTTGCTCTGATGTCCTTATTTACCGGATGCAAGAAGAAGGGAAATTCAGCATCATTGGCTAATATTTTTGATCATAAGGAGAAAGGACAGCCCATGGTTGAATCAGTAGCGAATATCGATCCGAATTTTGAGCCTGGTTATTTGAAGCTACATAGAACTGGAGAATTGAAAAAAAGGGGTGAAGAGCTATGGGAAATTATGGGAAGCTGTAAGCTCTGTCCGAGACAATGTGGAGTCAACAGACTCGAAGGGGATGAGGGTTTCTGTCAGGCTTCTTCCCAGCTTGAAATTTCATCATATCATCCGCATTTCGGGGAGGAAAGACCTCTTGTCGGGAGTGGAGGTTCAGGGACAATATTCTTCACTAATTGTGGGCTTCGATGCGTCTTTTGCATAAATTGGGAAATCAGCCAGGGGGGAGAAGGAAAGCCACGAAGTATTGAAAATATGGCGAAGAAGATGCTCAATCTTCAAAAAATTGGATGCCATAACATAAATATCGTTACCCCGACACATTACTCACCGCATGTGGTTCTTGCACTTGATATTGCAGCAGGTAGAGGTTTACGACTACCTCTTGTATATAATACCTGCGGATGGGAACGCCTTGAAATACTGAAAAAGTTTAACGGCATTGTTGATATCTATTTGCCCGATTTTAAGTATTCGGATGGTAAAATGGCAGCGAAATATTCCTCGGGTTCAGAGACCTATCCGGAGATGACAAAAGCATCTCTGCTCGAAATGCAACGGCAGGTAGGTGTAGCAAAACCTGCTGGGGATGGTCTTATGTATAGAGGATTGATGATACGTCATCTCGTCATGCCAAATGGGGTCAGCGGGGCAAAGGAAGTGATTAGATGGATAGCGGAAAACCTTCCTAAAGATACTTATCTCAATATCATGTCACAATATAGACCGATGTATAAAGCATTTGATTATCCTGAGATTTCCCGGGGAATAACAAGAAAAGAATATGGTGAAGCTGTAAGATGTGCAAGAGAAGCCGGTCTTACGAATCTGGAAATTCAGGGGTATCTGTTTTAGGATTATATAAAATAAATAGTGTTATCATAATCTATACTTTCTTTTCTGAATTAACTGTTTAATCAGTCCCACAATTCCGGTTTTACCAAAAGAACGGCTAACAGTCCGTACATCCCTGATACTGCTATAATTATGAAGTCAAAGAAGTTGTGCATAAGATTTTCCCGGCGGTACTTTTTCACGAAAAAGCAAATGAGTAGAGATATAATAATTCCATAGGTGCTTTGGAATCCACTGAAGTTAACATCAAAATTTACGTATTTACTTCTACCTGATCTTGTATTTATTGTAAACGGGAATATGAATTTTTCAATTTTCCCCGTTATAGTTTTAGATAATGGTGTAACCTTTATCTCGTAAGTATCTACTAAATTGTAATTTTTGTCAGTAACGACACAGACCCTACTTTCTGAGCCTGAATATCTTATTACTCTATAGATAGGATTAGCTAAAAAGACTAAAGACATTTTATCCGGATTGTACCCATCGAGTGGAAGTTTAATTATTTTGTAATTGTCGTAAGTCAAGAGGTATAGTTCTTCAGATTGGGTTAAAATGGTCCCATAGAATTCCCTTCTTGGATTTTCCGATATAAATATCTTACGTATTCCCAAATCCGCCGGGATATTGGTTTTTACGCAAAATGGCTTTCCTTTAACCCGTTTAACATGAAAAACGAATCCTTTTGAGTCTACAATAAAATATCCCTCATCAAAAGGTTTTCGTGTCGTTGGATTTCCATCAATAAAAGTGGCAGGAAAGGAAAAACCCGTCTCAGTCAGTTTTTCAGTAAAGATTTTTGTCAAGCTATCATTAATAGTATTTGTTTCAGCAGTGATAAACTCAATTTTTGTACCGATTCTAAATAGTTCATTAGGGAGTTCAAGATTTGTAAAATTCGACTTTGATTCAAAAAGTGGGAAAAGTTGAATTAGTGGATTATGGAGTTTGTAAGGAGATATCCTGAAAGATTGGGAATTTTTTCTAATAAAAGAAACGTCAATTGGAATACCTTTAATTGTATCGGGCAATACTCCCCATTTATCCAGGTCTCTGTAAAAATCGAACGGTAATAGAGCTTCAAATTTCTTCCGATTATATCTTTTGCCGGAAGCGTCGATGTAATTTAATTTGTTATTTTTACCTAACTTGAAATATACGAAGTCATCGATGACCGGGCTATAATAAATAATTGGTCTGCTTATCCGCTTTCCAAATAATTTCCAATAAAAGTTAGGTAAATGTACTGCAGATATAGTTACAATAATTAAAATAATTGCATATCTTGAGATTTTATTTAACATTATTTACTACCTTTCCTTAGACGATATCCTGGGAATAAAATTGTTATAGAAAATAGAATTACAACAATAAAATAGTACCAAAATGAAAATCTGTATTCATTGTAGCCATTTTCGAGGAATAAAAGATTAAAATATGCAATGCTTATAATGGATAGTATTATTCGATTTTTCCATGTTGATTCGATAACAATCATGGATGCTGCAAGGTATCCTGCTATTCCTGCCAAAAGCCAGGGTGTAACTGTAATTAAAGAGCTTAAAACAATTTCTTGAGGATAAAAGGCTGAGCCTGTGATCATAAGTCCTACAATTATTAATATGTAAACTAGCATGTTTGTTAATAGTCCTATTAATATCATAAACAGCAACATCCTTTTTTCGTCAATGGGCAAATGGAAAGAGAGTCGGAAGCGGTTTTTAGTCATCTCGGGTACAAATTGCGCTACTGCAAGAGCAATTCCAGCAAATAGAGGAATATATTTTAACAGTGAGTAGTACAATACTTTCCGTTGAATTATAAGAAGCCAAGTTTTTATTGCTCCGGACATCTCGATATTATGCCTACTATCAAGTCCAATATATACTAGAACTGCGAGGCAAATTGCTGCAAAACCAACTAAAACCCATTTAATTTTTATCCATTCTTTATATAAAATTGCTTTATACATAATTATTCCTTTAATATTTACCTGTTAAACCGATAAATGCTTCCTCAAGAGTCATAAAGGTTTCTTGCAAATCTTCATAGCTGATGTTTTTTTGTTTAAAGTAAGCTTTTATCTCATTTATGTCATGAAATGAGTAAATACTGTATTTATTTTTTATTACTTCAAAGTTTTTAATTATATCATTTTTTTCTAATTGCAAACTTTCACTGTCAGTTATAAAACAATACCGGTGGAAGCTGTTAACAAATTCTTTAATTGGCATTTGTAATAGTATTTTTTGGTATCCAATAATAATAGCGTCATCGATGATTTTTTCCAGGTCCTGAATTATATGGGAAGTCATGAAAACAGATTTATTGTTACCGTGAACATATTCAAGCAGATAGTCAAGAAACAACATTCTGTAACCAGCATCTAATCCCATGGAATAATCGTCGAGGATCATAATCTCAGGATTCTGTGCCATAATAAGACCAAGCGCTACCTGAGAACGCTGACCACAGGACATTCTGGATATTTTATGATCGTAATTCATATCCATTTTATTCATTAATTCGTAGTAAAATTCTTTCTTCCAATTAGTGAAGAATTTAGAATAGAATTTCTCAACCTGTTCTACCGTCATGAAGTCGTATGCCAGATGTCCTTCGTGTAAAAGTCCGATTCTGGCTCTTGTTTGGGGTGAAAGATTATGAGACTCTTCACTAAGAACCATGATTCTTCCGCTAGTTGGCTGCAAGAAGCCCATCATTATATTAATTATAGTTGTTTTACCCATTCCGTTTTTACCCAGAATTCCGAAGATTTTACCTCGCTGAACAGTGAAGTTCAAATCCTTGAAAATTAATTTCTTACCATATTTATGGGTAAGATTAATACATTCAATTACGTTTTGCATATTTAACTCGATTTTCTATTATTAACTAACCAGAATTATATTGGGCGAAATTAGTAAAAACTTGTTTATTCAACAATATGTTTTTATATTTTTTCCAATTTTTTAATTGAAAATTTAATATAAGCAAGGCTAATAACTTAATTTGGCTATGAGGGATAAAGGGGCAGAAGTCGAACCTCTTGGGCTTTGAAAATAACATGTAAAAAAGCACATTGCTTGAATTTAAGTGTAAATTGAATTATGTCTCCGTGGATGCTTTTAGCGAAGAGTAATACCTGAAACATATAAGTAGTGAAATGTAAATTGCAAATCACGAATTATTTATTGTGGTATTTTTTTGAAGGGATTTAGATAAATGAAAAAGTTATTTTTCTTTTTTATAATTTTATGTTTATTATTGCCGCTTTCAGTTCAGGCATCTACAATCAGTGGTAAAGTACAGTGTCAAATGGCAAGAAAAAATATTGAAGGTGCATTAGTTATTCTTTTAATGCGTGGAGATGAATCTTTTTCAAAGACTACTGTTACGGATAAATATGGGAGTTTTATTCTTGAAAATATTGAAGATGGGATTTACAACATTGAGGCTGTTAAAGATGGATATTTCAAGAATGTCTTATTTGATTTAAAAGTAGAGAAAGATCGCACTTACAATGTAAATATCAGATTGTTAAAGCAAAAAGGTAAAGCTACTAATGAATATTGTTTTATGCTTGGTGGAATAGAGGTTACATCTGTTCAAAGGGATATTATTCCGGAGGAAGCGACAACGATAAGAAAAATTGATTCCGGTGAAATTGAACACATGCAAGCCACAAACCTTGGTGATATTTTATCATTGGTTCCTGGTATCGAAAAATCTAACAATCAGGGTTTATCAAAATCCTCCCAGGTTGGTATTCGTACTATCGCTACCAGTGGTGGTACGGTAACTGGCATAGAATCCTTTGGAAGCTCTATTATTATAGACGGTAACCAGATGTCTAACGAAGCAAATCTAACGACAAAAGTATATGGCAGTTCCGGTACTCAAGGAATCGACTTAAGAAATATTCCTGCGGATAATATTAAATCTGTAGAAGTGATCACGGGCATCCCTTCGGTTGAGTATGGTAATTTCTCTAGTGGTATTATTAAGGTGGAGACTAAAAGCGGTCAGATCGCTCCTAAATTAAAGGCGAAAATCAATCCGGACACTAAAACGGCAAGTTTCAGTCACGGTATTGCTATCAAAGAATCTGTTTTGGATTATCATTTGAACTATGCCTATAGTGAACGTAATCCCCGTAAAGAGGGCGATGAATACCAGCGTTTGCACGCCAGCGGTAATATTTCCAAATATTTCTTCAATGAAAAACTGGATACGAGAATTCGGGGCAGCTATACTAAAATGATCGACGATGAAAAACCGACCGATGTTCAAAAAATTAAAGATTATAATCGTGGCTACCGGGCTGCCGGAAGTGTAAACCTTGATTATAAACGAAGTGAAAATGACAAAATCATCGGTTTTTTTGGTTTCAATCTGAACCGTAAAAAAGCATACAAGTCAAAATGGGTTGCTGAGATGCTTCTGATCGAAGGTGATACTCTTCCCGGTTATGTCGGTATAATGAATGAAATCGGGAAAGAATGGAATGTAAAGGGAAAACTTCAAAAAAAGACTACATATCAAAGCAGTAAGAGAATCCATAAAGTTCTCTTAGGTTTTGAAGGCGATTACCAAAACAATACCGGTGACGGATTATACATTGATCCTGTTTACGCTTATTACGGTCAATATTCTTCGCGGCGATCCTATTTATTCAGCACTTTTCCGGAAATAACAAGCCTGAGTTTGTATTCCGAAGATATGATAAAGGGTAAATTTCTTGGAAGAAAGTATAACCTGATGCTTGGACTTCGTTATGATGTATTTAATCCGACAGGATTTAATTTCGGCAATGTGTTTGAAGACAAAGCCTTCCTGAAATCCGATCATGGTGATTTCCTGTGCCCCCGCTTTAATTTGCAATATTTCATAACTGATTATCTTCGTTTCAGATGTGGCGCCGGTAAAAGCGCTAAAGCGGTTTCGCTTGGCTTTATCTATAAACCGCCGGCATATTATAAATATTTGAAAGATTCGGTTGTGGTTGAAGAAGAACAACTGCGATACAATTCCGATTTACAGACATACACTACCGACAAATACGAAGCATCCATAGACTTGAAAATCTTGATATGTTAGGATTATCGATTACCGGGTATTACACCGAATCAAAAGACCGTCCTACCGGCGTAGTCTATCCCTGGGGATATGATATTAATCCCGATACTATAACCTCAGCCAGTTACTCAATTTATGATAACCGTGGTTGGTATAAATCCAGCGGTGTTGAGTTTACAGTACGCACTAGACGTATCTATAAATTGCAGTATAAAATGAATGTTACCTACCGCTTTACTCACAGCGGAAGAAGCGGCTTAAGCTATGATTCTCAACCCGATACAAGCTGGGACCAGATCTGGTATACGCCATCAGATAGCTGGCGCGAAAAAATTATTATTGATTATCAGCTGAATTACATCAGCAAACGCCTCGGGGTCTGGGTTACATTTGACCTTCAACATGTGCCTCTGGAACATCGCAAAACGATTTATAACAGCAATTCAAAAATGAAAGATGTTGATGACCTCGAAGAACAAAAACTGTTCTATCAGGGGATGACGTACTGGTATGACAGCGCCGTGTATTCTACCGGTGGCAGGACCTTGTTTAATTTCAGGCTTACAAAATCCTTATCCCAGAAAACCGAATTGTCATTATATATCAATAATGTGCTGAATGACCGCGGTAAATGGGTAAATCCTTTTACTGATCGGATTACTGAATACAACCCCGAGATTTATTATGGATTGGAGATAAGTACACAATGGTAAAAAAACCACTGTTCTTTCTTCTTATTCTGACTCTCTTTTTATCGGGATGTTTTAAGGGAAAACCGACTCAGTTTGATGGGGAGATGGCAGTAAAGTTATATGTTACGTTTGAAGGCAATTATCTGCCAAATATCCCGGTATTGCTTAGCACGTTTGATTATAATATTTCGACTTACATAGACACAACCGATTCCGCCGGTCTGGCAAATTTTGAACCTATTCCCTATGCGGAATATAAAGTCAATGTAAAAGCCACTGTAATGTTTCCTGCGTTTGATAATCCGGATTCTTTGGTGGAGTTTACTGTAGTAGGTGCCTGTATTGTAGAGCCCGGCGACGGGGGCATTTTTATTGATACGCTTGAAGTTATAGCTTCCGGCGCTGAATCAGGCTTAAAAATTAATGAAATCTACGCTGCAGGACCGCCCAATGATTTTTTCTATTGGTCTGATCAATTCATTGAACTGTATAATTCATCTGTGGATACTGTTTACTTAGACGGCATGGTTGTCTGCCGGATGGGTAAGTTTCTGGAAAGCGTTACCTATATTTTTCAATTCCCCGGCGAACCTCTGGTTGGCAGAGAATATCCCGTTCCGCCGGATTCATTTGTTGTACTTGCCCAAGACGCTATGGACCATACGAATATACCAAACCTTCCACTACCGGAAAGCGTTGATCTGTCGCATGCCGATTGGGAATTTAGAAACAGCGTCGATTATGGAGATTTTGATAATCCTGATGTTCCCAATATTGATAATATGGAGGTTGGTCACAGGCTTGATTTTATGATTAATTTAGCTGGTGATGTGATACTTATCGCGGACGGCAGCGACCTCAATTATTTGGACGGGATCGATATCAATTCGGTTATTGACTGTGTTGAGTATCATAGTTCTTCCGATGCTATGAAAGAAATTGAGGCAGAACTTGACCGGGGATTTGCCGGCGTAGGGATAATAAGATATGGGGGACAGTCCATTGAAAGAATTTCAGCCGGTTTTGACAGCAATAATTCTTCGATTGATTTCGTAATTCTATCCAGTCCGACGCCAGGGTATCAGCATGAGTAAGTTGCTAAGATTAAAACCAAGTTTTTCAAACAACAGCGTTTGGGAGCGATGAAAACACCATTTCTATTATTGTTCTTACTATTTGTGGCATCAGCCTGTTTCAGAGAACAACCTACTCAAGTTGATGGTTCGCTGAACTTAACACTGTATGTTAAATTTGAAGACCGCTTCCTGAATTCAATTCCGGTGACTTTAAAAACCTATGACTATAATAGTACTCCTTTTAGCGGCGTTACTGATTCATGCGGAGCGGTTTCCTTTGAAAATATTCCCTATGCAGAATATCTTATTACGATAAAATCTTCCGCTATTGTAGCTTCGGCGCTTGACTCTAATGCAATGGATACGGTTACAGTAATCGCTTCAACTTTAATAACACCCACTGAAACATCAATTAATGAAAACATAATTATCGATACTATTTATACGATTGCATCCGGCGCGCAGCCTGGATTAAAAATCAATGAATTGTATACCGTCGGTCCGCCAAACCGTTCATATTATTTTTATGATCAATTTATCGAATTGTATAATTCCTCCAACGACACGATCTACCTCGACGGTATGGTGATTTGCAGGATGTGGCATATGCTGGAAAGTGTTACTTACATTTTCCAATTTCCCGGCGAACCCCTTGTGGGTCGCGAATATCCTGTTCCTCCTGAAACTTTCGTGGTTATTGCCCAGGATGCAATGGACCATACGAATATACCAAATCTCCCTTTACCGGAAAGCGTTGATCTGTCGCACGCCGATTGGGAATTCAGAAACAGCGCCGATTACGGAGATTTTGATAATCCCGATGTGCCTAATCTCGACAATATAGAAGTCGGTTACAGCCGAGATTTCATGATTGCCTTAACGATGGACGTTGTGCTTATTGCAGATGGGAGCGATCTGGACTATCTGGATGGAATGGATATCGAAGCGGTCATCGATGGTGTAGAGTACGCCTCCTTTTCAACTCACTTGAAAGACATAGAAAAAGAAGTTGATCGAGGATTTGGCGGTGTTGGTTTGACTAAATATAGCGGGCAATCACTGGAGAGAGTTGCAGCGGGGTTCGATTCGAATAATTCCAGCGTGGATTTTGTAATTTTAGATCATCCTACGCCAGGATATCAGCATGAATAGATTTTCTGAGAAACTATATGATTAGGATATTATTTATGGGGTTTTAGCATGAATAGAAGCGCAATAATATTTTTGATATCCGGAATATTGGTGTTTTTGAGCAATTTATCAGGTTATGAAAATCCATTATTTCCGGATATTGTGATCGAAGAACCGTTTAGCAGCACCATTCAGACGCCTATGAACCTATACCGGATCAGTTTTAATCCGGCTCTCTTCAAAATTTCGTATCAGGAAGATTTTGTTTACTATAGAGTTAACAGCTTCGACAAAATAAACTTTTACCACCGGGTATATGATCCTAAAAGACAAAGAGATTATCAGCTTTATTTCTATACACATAAAACATTAGATAAAAAATCCACTCTTGCGGCAGCTGTACGGTATAATCGCGCCGATCAGTATGATGTATACAGGTCCTTGGAAAAGAGTTTTTATAACAATTATTTCTCATATATCGATACGACCATGGGCAATGTAACTTACGAAGGTCCGCAGCTTTGGTTTTTATATAATTATTCATTGACAAATAATTTGCTCTTTGGTTTTCAGATAGATTATGGCATTGAAAGAAGTTTAAAGGATGTATATACAAAATGTGAGACTGTAATCCGAAATCTGGATTTGAAATTCGGCGTTGGATTTGGGTCTAATAATAGCAATTTTGTCGCCGGGGCGTTTGTAAGGTATCTCAATTACCAGGGACAATATAACGCTGTAAAAGAACTACAGGATGCTTTTGTGAGAACATATTTCGGATACCACGTATTCCGCGATGAAAACCCACGATCTTTGAACCGTAAAAACGATTATAAAGAAGGTTATGAATTTGGCGCTCAATTAACCCGGAAAAATATTTTAGTTGACGGTCTGGGAATACAGTTGTCCGGAAGTTATGGCACAAGATATACTGATATTACAGTTGGCAGTACCTCTCTTCCAGGGGATAGAGGTTATTGGATTCGTGAGGGGTATAGAATATTTGGGGCTGTTTTTTACCAGCCGGTTGAATCGAATTTCATGTTTCAGCTGTTTTATGAATATAAAGATTTCAGCGACTGGGCTCGGGCTGGCGAGTATAATGTGGTAACTATCGAAAACGATGAGGTTATGCATCGATTCGGTTCCGTATTGTATTTGCCGCTAATGAATAAAGTTGGCGTATCCACCGGTTTTGAGATGGAGAATATTCGGTCAGACTATCACGAGTACATTGTAGAATTCGATTATAACAGGGAACATCATAACTGGAATGCTTTTACGGACTTTAAGCTTGCAATCAATCAGATTACCAATGCCCATATTAAAGGAATGCTTGGAACAGTTGAGCCCTGGTTTTACTGGAATACGGATAAATTCGATATAATAGCGTTTCAATACGGATTTGAAAGATTATTTGTTTTTGGTACCTTGGGACTGGAATTTTATTATGAAGTTTGGGGACCTGAAAATTCTGATAAAAATATCGAGACTTACGGATTGTCTATTTCATATAGAAAATAGAAAATGTTTTCTATAAAACATATGTGTGATAGTTTAAAAAAAACTTGACATTATAAACATTGTTTAATAAGATGAGACGTCACTAACTTAGAAGGTGACAAATTTTTCTGAAATTAATATTAACTTAAAGGAGGATGAAATGAAGAAACTGCTATTGTGCATTTTTGTTATCGCATTAACTGCAGTAATTGCATTTCCGCAATCGTGGCAAGTGGTGAAAGAGAAAAGTGTACAGTACTATCCAAATGATGGATTTTTCCTCGATGCCAATACAGGTTGGCTTGTTGGAGATGATGGGGTAGTTTTAAAAACCGTAGATGGTTGTGCAACCTGGTCAATTGTACGAGAGCCTGATTATAGTTACATCGATTGGACAGATGTTGAATTCATTGATGCAAACATCGGTTATGCATGTGCGGATGATGGATTCATTTTTAAAACTGAGGATGGAGGTGTAACCTGGACGATGATTGCTGACACCGTAAATTACAAAGTTGACTTTGCGGGATTATCTGCCGTAACGGGTGACCTTGTTTATTTTTCTGGTGATGATTGGACTCTGTTGAAAACCGCAGATGGCGGATCATCTTTTACAATGCAAGGTGACTCTGCTACATTTTTAGGCCAAGACCTCGATGGTGGTATTGCTTTCTGTGACACTAATGTAGGTGTAGTAATTGCTGATACAAAGTATGGTTACACATGGTATACACATGATGGAGGCGTAACTTGGAATCATGTGAACATCGCTGGGTTGCATACCGGAATAAGCACTAAATTGTATGATATATCTGCAGGAGGAGATTCGACAATTGTAATAGGTGGATATCATTTAACTGCTTATGTTTCCAATAATGGTGGAAGGACTTATTCTCAAGAAGCAGACCTTACATTTGCAACTAAATACTTTAAATCTGTAGATGTTTTAGATGCAAATACATATATTTTAGGCGGGAGTAGCGGACGAGTTATAAAAACATCAGATGGTGGAACTAACTGGGATACTCTTTATGTCGAAAGTGGTCAGACTGCAGGGATTGTAGATTTTATTGATGCCAACACCGGATATATTTTTTCTTATTATGGGCAATGGTTCAAAACTACCGATGGTGGAGTTAATTTCACACCTCTAAATGAATGGCCAGGTACCAGTTTTCGAGGGCTTTCATTACCAGATGACAATAAAATTGTTATAACAGCTTTTGGTGGTGGAGAATTGTCAATGAGTGAAGATGGTGGTCTTACCTGGAGCTATCCAAATAATTATTCCACTAATATGACAAGTAATGTTAATGTATGTGATTTTATTGATGCCAATAATGGTATAATAGGAGGAGTATCCGGAGTTCTTCAAAAAACGGGAGACGGTGGAGCTTCCTGGAGCTCCTTTGCTAATCCGCTATATGATTTAGGATCAACAATCTATTCGCTTCTTTATTTGAGTTCAGATACTATATATATAGGTGGCTCATCCGGGAAGATATATTTCACCTTTGATGGAGGTACAACTTGGGATGGTGCTGACTATGGTAGTGGTAATATTGAGGATATACATGCAATCTCCGATACGAAAGTTATTGCTACTGCACAAAGTGGTAGAATTTATATATCCGACACAACCGGGGGTTCTTTTGGTTTTGTCCTGAAAAAAGATTATGGAAGTATGGATATGAATTCAGTCGAATTCCGGGGTGATGTAGGTATTGTGGCTGCGGATGATGGTTTAATTTATAGAACAACTGTTGCAGATTGGGATACGCTTGTAGAAGTTTATACTGAACCCAATGGAGAAGATCTACATGACGTCGAATTTGTTGATGATACTCTAGTCTTTATTATTGGTTATGATGGTACAATTCTTAAGTCCACTGATGCCGGATTAACATGGGCAGCTGAGGTAAGTCCAACTGATGTTACTTTACATAAGGTTCGTTACCGTAATGGTAGAGTTTGGGCTTCAGGAGATGCTGGTACGGTTCTCAAATGTGAAGTTGGTATCCCGATTTTGCCAGTGATATCAATAAAAGCGGCTAAAATTGATGCCAATGGCGACTATGTACCAGATTTACTAGGTGAAACTGCCTGTATTGCCGGTGTTGTAAATTCAATCAATTTTGATGCAACCCGTACAAGCTACTATATACAAGATGCTACTGCAGGCATCAACGTTTTTGGTTATGGAGTACAGGGTGTAGATCTGAATTGTGGTGATAGTGTTCTCGTTACCGGTGAAGTTGATCAATATTTAGGACTTACGGAAATCTCGATTTCTGCTCCGGAGGATGTCGAACTATTGGCTGCAGGAACTGCTTCACCTGACCCTGTTCTTGTAACATTAAACGATATGATGGATCCCATATTTGCTGAAGTGCATGAAGGCTTACTGGTTAAGATATTATATGTTAGTATTGTGAAAGAGGAATGGCAATCTTCATATGGTGATGTAGCTGGTGCTATTACCGATGGTACAGATACTCTTGCAATTCGTGTCTACGCTGAAACTGGAATCGCCTATGAAGATTCATCTCTTGTTTTTGACAAGATTTTTCATTTTACTGGCATCGTAAGTCAGTACACATACAGCGATCCACCGAATGATGGATACCAAATGTTTCCAAGAGATATCTCCGATTTTGAAATTCGAGACCCGTTGACAATTGCAGAAGCGAAAATTGATGCTGATGGTGATTATGCTCCGGACTTATATGGCGAAATAGTCGGGGTTGTAGGTGTTGTAAATTCGATTAATTTCGATGCAACCCGTACCAGCTATTATATTCAGGACAATACTGCAGGCATTAATGTATTTGGTTACGGAGTGCAGGGTGTAAACTTAAATTATGGAGATACAGTTCACGTTACCGGTGAAGTAGACCAATATAAAGGACTTACGGAAATTTCGATTTCTGCTCCGGAAGATGTCAAATTATTGGGGGCAGGAACCTCTTCACCCGAGCCAGTTCTTGTAACACTAAGTGATATGATGGATCCTGTAGTCGCTGAAGCGCATGAAGGTTTATTGGTTAAGATATCTAATGTTTATATCGTTAAAGATGCGTGGCAATCTTCATATGGTGATGTAGCTGGTGCCATTACCGATGGTACAGATACTCTTACAATTCGCATTTATGCCGAGACAGGGATTGTTGATGAAGATTCATCTCTTGTTTTTGATAAGCTTTTCCACTTCACAGGCATTGTCAGTCAGTATACATCCAGTGATCCCCCGAATGATGGATACCAGATGTTCCCAAGAGATATTTCCGATTTTGAAATTATCTCTTCAATAGATGAAATCACCGCTATTCCTGAAGTTTTTGCACTGCAACAGAGCTATCCAAATCCGTTCAACCCAACAGCCTCAATTAAATACGATCTGCCTAAGGAAGCTATGGTCAGGATTATTATCTACGATATTATTGGTAGAAAAGTCCGAACACTAGTAAATGAAAAGCAGGATGCAGGTTATAAATCCATTATCTGGGATGGTCGTGATAATGAAGGATGCATGGTAAGTTCCGGTATGTATATTTACCAGATGATAACTGATGAATTCCAAAAAACAAGAAAGATGACTCTCCTAAAGTAGTCACTTCTGTATAATCAGAAAATGCCCCGAGCAATTTTGTTTCGGGGCATTTTTTTAGTGTAATTGTTTTTTTGTCTCCTGGACTCAGCAAAATCAAACAAAAAGTGTAAAACAATTGCCTCGAAGATTACCTTGTGCAATATCACCAGATTTACCAAGCTCTGGTCTCAAATAATGCTGGTGAAGATTATTATTACTCCAGGAATGTTCCTTTCCGGTATGAAATTAATTCTTTGGTATATCTTTCGGACATTTGTGAATGAGACCATAAATTTTATTTAGAATTATTTAAATCTGCCACTATATTTCGGTATGTCAATTAATGAATATATTGTTCTCAATAAAAAAATGGAGATGCAATGAACAGAAATTTTCTACATAACAAGACTAAATTAGTTTTTCAAGCTTCGATACTTGTTTTGATTTTCACCCTAGTATTAATTGGATTAATAAGTAAATCTTACAACACCGATTTTGAAGCCTATTGTCCTTTCGGCGGTATATTATCTCTGGGCAGTAAATTATGGCTTGGATCGATGTCCTGCGCCATGAGTGAAGATCAGGTGTTTATGGGTATTTTCCTTTTAATCGGAGTGATGATCTTCGGTAAATTATTTTGCGGGTATATTTGCCCCATTGGGACTGTTATTGAGTGGTTAAATAAGCTGACGGCAAAGTTTAATCTGTCTCGTGTACTCACCGGCATGTGGGATCGATTGTTGCGGCTTGGAAAATATATTTTATTATTCTTCACGGCATATTTTACAATTACATCCAGTGAATTATGGTGTAAAAAATTTGATCCCTATTTTGCTTCAGTGACGGGTTTTGACTCTGATGTTGTGGTTTGGGCAGGTATCTTAACAATTATGGCTGTTGTAATTGGGTCGGTAGTAATTAAATTTTTCTGGTGTAAATATGTCTGTCCTCTATCAGCGCTCAGTAATATTTTTTCAAATATTTTGATTACAGCTCCAATTATCATCATTTACATTATTCTTCGCTTGGTCGGCTGGGATCTGCATATTTTGTGGCTGCTTTTGGCTCTGGTTATTTCCGGTGCGGCAACGGAGATTATTCGATTTAAATTTTATTCGATTTCTCCTTTGAGAGTCAAGGTCAATAAAGATAATTGCATTAGCTGTTCTCTGTGCGATAAATCATGTCCGCAGGGGATTGAAGTTAGTAAATATGAAAAGGTTACTCATCCCGACTGCAACTTTTGCATGGATTGTGTAAAGAGTTGTAAGACAGATAATAGTATCGGCTTGATTAAGTCAGACGGAACCTGGCTGCCGCCGGTTGTTCTGGTGGTATTATTCGTCCTGGGATTGATATTTGCGAAGACTTTTTCCTTTACTACTCTTTCTGAGCGGTGGGGCAATTTTGATGAATTGGAAACCGTTGGAAAATATGAGATGACGGATGTCCGAAGTATAAAATGCTGGGGCAGCGCCAAGACACTTCAGAATAAGTTAATGAGGAAAAAAGGCATTGTCGGGCTTGACGCCTGGGTAAAAGGGCGCCGGATTGTTGTCTATTACGATCCTGAAAAGACAAACGTCACCGGCGTGAAAAGAGCTGTATTTAAGCCTGTTCGATATAAGATGAATACGTTAAAGGGCTTTCAGCCGGAGCAATTAGCGGTATTTCAAATTAGTATTGACGGAATATGGGATACCTATGATAATGTCGATCTGGTCCGAATGCTGATGAAAAACAAACATATTTACGGGTATGAAACCAATTTCGGAGAACCGGTTGTTGCCAAAATATTGTTCAATACAGATAGTATTCAAACCGATGTAATAAAAGAGATTATTGAGCAGAAAAGTTATATCAGAAAAGTCAAGGGTAAGGAACAAGTAGAAAAAGTTGATTTTGAATGCGCCGATAAGGGAATGGTAATTGACACTGTTACTTACATTACTTTCAGACAGAATTTCTTTTCTGGTTACAGTCAGAAATATAATGACTATGAAGAATACGATCCCGACAGCCTGTATATCTTCGAAATTGGGCTGCCTTATGCTGAAAGTATAGGCATTCGACAAAATCTGAAGTATTTAACGAGCCACATTTCTTTCTTTGACGGGACTGTCAGAGTCAGAACCACCTATACCGATAGACCGGTTTTGCAGGTTTATTACGACCCTGCCCAGGTGGATTCTTCCCAGATTCACGCTTCGCTTCTGGAGCCGGTTTTAAAAATTTTCATTTCGGATAATGAAACCCGGGAAAGAAAAAATTTCTTTAAATTCGAAGAATCGGCGAGGGTTATTAAGTACTAATACTTTTGACAAGTGATAGGCGATAGTATTTCTATCGTCTATCACTTCAATGTTAGAATTTAAGTTTACATATAGTCGTTCTTTCCCTGCCTGGCAGGTCAGGCGGGCGACTTTGTGGTAAATAACATCGGTTAGTAATAGGTAGCATTGTGATGACCTATTTTGCGCTCTGACGCTAAGTAATCATAGATCATTCCACAGCGAAGCCCTCTAACCGATATATGAAGTTCAGGTAAATTATACTTTTGCATTATACAAAGTGTAACTAAAGCACCCATTGGAATGATATCTGCCCTTTTGGATGATAATCC
>JADHYC010000045.1 GCA_016782645.1 Fidelibacterota bacterium
AGCTCGGCCACCTCTCCAAAAAAATGTTAATTTGTTCAAAGAACTAAATGTTTTATAATTTATTTAGTAATCTCTATATAATAAAAGCGGGAGAATTTAAACAAACAATTTTGTATATTCAAAATGTATTTTAAAAAGAATAATCAATGAAATGTATAGTAAGTAGCGGGTTATTGTTAAAAGTCTTGCTTTGGTTTAATAGTGAATATAAATTTCGCCGCTATTTGTAGATGGAGGTGTAGTCCTAATTGGTAAGGCAGCGGTCTTGAAAACCGCCGGGTTAATACCCTTGGGGGTTCGAGTCCCTCCACCTCCGCTTGTATAAAGTATATGTATTAAAGAGTCTTAAAGATAGTTTCCATTATATTGGGCATACTCATAATATAGAAGTCAGATTAAAGGCTCACAATTGGGGAAAGGTTAGGTCTACTAAATCACACAAACCGTTTCAGATAATTTATATGAGGAGTTACCCAATAAATCTTCAGCTTTTAAGCGAGAGATGTATTTGAAATCTAGTGAAGGCAATTATTGGCTAAGGGATAAACTAAAGGAAGAAGGGGTTTGGTGATTGTTAGATTTATTTTAATTGGCAAGGCATCCTGTTTGTCCCAAAGGGATCTTTGAGAAAACGGGACGGGTTTATACCCTTGGGGGTTCTCTCTTAGAGACCTCTTCAAGGGAGTCCCTCCACCTCCGCTTGTATATGATATATGGAATGTGATTCAAAGCAAAATTAGTTTATAAATCGACTCTAAAGAAAAAATAATCTGCAAGACTGGAGAGCGCTTAAGTAACATCAATTTACTTTCTTTAAGTTGATAATTGTTATCAGATGGAATGATGTGTGTAGCCATTTAAGATAGGTTGGACAACAAATTTCTGACTGATGCGTTAGATGATATACGTTGACCTCGAGAATTGTAGTGAGCAGAGCTAATCGTCGTCGATAGAATTTGGAGAATTTAATACTCTTGACTAAATTTCTTGGTTGTTATGAGTAGGAAGATAAAATTGTTTAAGATAGCGCTTTGGATTTTAATATTTTTATTTTTTATTGCTAGTGGGGCAGCATTTCTGCTACTGAACACTCAGTATTGGAGATCAAGAGTTCTTTCTTACATAAATAAACAAGTAGAAAAACGTTATGGATTAGTTTGCAATTCATCACGATTAATAGGAAATATCTTTAGTAATTTACATTTTGAAGATTTTAAGATTTCTACAAAATCTGATGTCGAATTGTTTCGATCTTCCGACTTAGATATTAGATATCGAATATTTTCATTACTAGGGAAAAGACCTGAGATAAGAAGTATTAGTATCGATAGCTTTTCATTTTCTTACCCAGGCAGTATAGACACACTAGTTGAGATATTAAAAAATGCTCCGAACAGAGATAAAGGTGGGATTTTTAATTTACGGCAGATAGATATTCGAAATCTCAATGTTGTCGATAGCAACAAACCTGAAAATACTATTTTATTCTCAAGGTTAATTTATGGGAAAATATCTTTGTGTCCTGATTCTATAAATATCGTAGCTGACACTGCCTATATTAAGTTTGAAAATATTAATGAAGATATATCATTATCAAATGCTGAATTATTGCTTATTGGTGATTCACTTGTAATATCGGGAAGTACTATCAGAAACCGTTCAACTGTCGGGGAAATTTGTGGATTTCTGAATTTAGACTCATCTCATGCCGGCGAATTAAAAATCAAATTTGATAATATAGTTTTTGCGGATCGATTCACAGGTTTAGGTTCAATATTTGATAAAAACGATTATGTGGATTTAGATGGTTGTCTTAAAAGTATAAGAGACGTAATAGAAACGGATTTTGAATTTTGCGGTAAACTAAGAGGTCGAGATATTACTGATGGTCAATTATTAGCAAAAATTCAAAACGGAAAGTTTGATATTAAGTCTCTCTCATTTAATTCAGGTGAAGAGAGCATAAGAGGAAATATTAATGGAGATTTTGATACAGGTTTATTGGCAGAAATTGACTTAAATAAATTGAATCTTAAGAATTGGGGAGTTTTTAATTCCAATACTTTGCTAACTGGTTCGTTATCCTTAGATGTAGAAGGAATCAAAAATAAACCTACTAAAATAATTACATCCATAAAGATAAATAATAGTAGGATAGATACATTAAATTTTGACCAAATTGCAGGCGAATTAATTTATGAGGATAGGCATATTACAATTTCTGACACAATATTTATGAAATTATATGAATCAATTTTGCAATTAACAGGCGAGTGTGACTTAAATACAAATACAATTAACGCAAGAAGTTATTTAAACTCTCGTGATGTTAGTATATTTTCATCATTATTAAACATTGATACATTAAACGGTGCTATCGAGGCTTTTGTTGAAGCGACGGGAAATATTCATAATCCAGATTTTAGAGGGTGGATAAAAGGGGATCAATTTGGTATACCTCAACTTTCTTTTGATGAATCTATTGCTCGATTTGGTATGGTAAATATAGGAAAGAAACATTTTGGGGACATTTATATAGAGTCAGTTGATGGTAAAAGTTCAGTTATTCGAGGTCCTATACCTCTCGCTTCCTTGATTGTTCGTTTTGAAGGTGATACTGCTTATGTACGATCTCTAAGGGTAACCGGTAAAGACCTTAATGTAGAAGTTCAGGGCAGTATGGTTAAATTTAAAGATTTCTATTTTGATAAGATTAAAGTTGCTCTTGAGGGTAACGTATTTAAGAATTTAGAGCCAATTCACTTCTCCTGGGAAGAAGATACTATAAAATTAGATGAGGTTGACTTTTCTTTAAATCAGGGAGAAGTAAGGGCTTCAGGGCGTGTGGTAAATAGAAAGTTACAATTAGCATCGATGGATTTTGCAAATTTGAATATAGATCCTCTAAATGCTCTATTGCGAGGGTCTCAGGGAATTAGTGGTATTATCGATGGAAATGTTGAGTATGTATCACCTAATGGTTCATCCAGTCTTAAGGGTAAAATAGATATTAAAGATATTAGTTTTATTGGTCAGGATTTTAATAACGCTCATTTAGAGGTGGTGGTCGAGGATAATAAGTTATTGATAAGTAATTTTATAATACAGGATGTTGACAATGGTGTCGCAAGTTGTAAAGGGTATGTATCTTGTCATTTCCCCCCTGAGAAAGATAAGCCTTTTATTTGTGCCAATGATACAATTGATATTCAAATAGACTTTAACAATTTTCTTTTTAGTTCTTTTAGTTCGTTTGTGTTGCCGAGAATACAAAAGGAGGGAAAATTATCTGGTGATGTCTCAATTCAAAATTGCACAGGGAACCCCCTATTAATATTTAATCTTGCTGTAAATGACCCCACTTTTGATAAGCTGGTTGGAAATGAGCTTATTGCAAGGGGGTTTTACCGGAAATCGAAACTTATGTTTAATGATCTAATACTTAAAGACAGTGATGGTATTTACAAGGGATATGGATATCTTCCCTTTAATGTAAGTATAGTACCGGTTAAAGTTACTTTTGGGAGAGATTCAGTAATGAGTATGAATTTTTCTGGGCATACTACAGCCCTATCATTTTTAACTAATTATATAGGTGATTTAGATGATGCCAGAGGAGAGTTTGATTTAGCCCTAAGTTTGTCAGGAACACCAAAGAAACCGATACGATCTGGTAATTTTAGTGCTAAGAGTGGGGTATTGGATATTTCTTCTCTTGAGAATACAATCACAGGGTTAGAGGGAAGTGGAGTGATGAATAATAATTCAATGGATATTATTTCACTTACTGGTTTCATGTTAAAGCCCCAGCCGAGAACTAAATTTGAGGAGGTAAAAGATAAGTTGAAGTCACTAACCTGGGATGTTCTTTTTCCGCCAAAGTTGGCTGGAAACGAACCGAATTTATCAATTACTGGAAAGGTTGATTTCACGAAATTTTTTCAGCCAGGTTTCAATGTTCGACTTATTGGTGAAGACCTATATATTCGCACACTTCTTGCTGAACAAGAGGGGATAGTTAGTGGAGTCTTTACGATGACAGGGCGTGATTCTATTCTGATAGAGGGTGATGTTGATATTAGTGAATTTATAATAAGAAATGAGTTCATAAAAACGGAGCAGCTGCTTAAAGAGGTAAAGCCCAGTGGAGTTTATACCTCTATAAATATTCACGCGGCAATACCGGGGAATCTTTATTTTAGGAATAGCCAACTTGATGGTGAGTTAGAAGGTGAAATGTGGATAATCAAAAATGGGGATGAGCCTTTTAGATTTTCAGGAGATCTGGACGTCCGTAAAGGTAAGTTTCTATACTATGGTTGGGAGTTTTTAATAGAGAGAGGTTCAATAATATTTGATCCGACTGAATTTAATCCAAAACTGGACATCGAAGCAAAGGTGGACCTTGGTTCTTATGTATATCAGGATTCTGAGGAAAGCCAAACAGATAGGGAAAGTGAATATGCTATGGTGAGATTAACTGGAGATCTTGAACAACCGGTTTTAACGTTTGAGTCTGAAAATTGTACACAGAGTGATATTCTTATGTTTTTAACTCGGGCTAAACGTGCGAGTGACGATTTTTATAATCCGGAGAAATTTTCCTCAGATGCACTTAATATTTTTGGAGCATATTTCGAAAGACAGGTAGAGAAAAATGTCAGCCGTATTATTGGTTTGAATGCATTTGAACTAAGAACTAAAAGTAACATTTTATCTGATTTACAACCCGATCAATGGAGCATGATTTTAGGGCAGAAAGTGGCACGGAATTTATATGTAACTTATGAGCGTAATCTTTCTCTTATTGAACCGAACCAACAAGTTGGCATAGAATATCGATTGAATAGAAATATGTCTATTGTTGGTGATGTAGATCAGGATGGGTTAATAAATATTAAATATAAATATAAGTATCATTATTGAGATATTCAGCCTTATATAAAACAAATTTTGGTTTACTTTTTTTAATTCTGTTCACAGGACTCAATGATTATTGTATGGCTAAGAGCGGCTTTAAAGCTACAGAGTATATAGTTCGGAAAATAAATATTGAAGGGAATGAAAGTTTTTCTAAAAGGAAGCTAAAAAGGCAGTTGAACCTTAAGGAAAAGAGATTAACAAGAAAATCCTCAACTTTCACAAGACGTCTGCTCGAACTTGATAGAATATTATTAGAAACTATTTACGTTAAGAATGGATACCTTAATTGTACTGTTCGTGATTCATTTAAAGTAAATAAAGGTGCTGAAGTTGACCTATTTTATTATATCACCGAGGGCCGTCAATTTTATTTGAAAGATATCACAGTATCTGGTCAGGAATTTCTTAGTGAAGAAAGAATATTACATCTTCTGGAACATAAAATAAGTAAACCTTATAATCCAATTTTAATAGGAAATGGAATAAAAAAGATTATAGTAGAATATGCGAATAAAGGTAAACCACTAGCTATTGTTTATGATTCTCTTGATGTGAATGAAGGGATACATCTATTCATAAAGATTAGAGAAAATCCTACTATGAGAATAGGTGATGTTAAAATAGTAAATAATAATTTTGTAAAAGAAAAATTGATACGTCGTGAGATAGCTATTAAACCTGGAGACCTTTATTCACAAGAAAAAGTAGAGTTGTCAAAAAAGCATATTTTCGAGACAGGGCTTTTCTCAAGTGTGAATATCAGACTTGTAGATATAGATACGCTCAATAGCAAATTGAGTCTTCTTGTTGATGTCCGAGAACTCAATATGAGATATTTGGGGTTCGACTTTGGTTTTGGACAGGATAGGGGTATTAGTAGTGGTAGTGAACCGTATACATCTATTGAAATTGAGGGTGAATGGTTACACAGAAATATCTTTAAAAGAGGAAGCCGCCTTAGTACAAAACTTAGTAATTCTTTAAATCTGACAAATATCTTTACGAGGCCTAAAACGCTTGCAGAGATTGTTTGCGTAGAACCCTGGCTTTGGGGATTCCGGTCCTCCACCTCTTTCCGTCTTTTCATGGATAATCAAGTTTTGTCTGAACAAGAAATAACTCGTTATGGTGGCGATGTAGCATTGATCTATCAGCCGGACAAGCGTTTTTATCTGAGAACTGGATTGGAAATAAAAGGGATTAGATTTCAAGTTGAACAAGATACTATAGATGCGAGAGATAGAGAAAGAGCGATAACATTCAATTTACGTCGAGATCATCGTGATAATTTTTTATATCCGACAAAGGGCACTGTCTTTACTTTAACAGGTAAAGTTGTTCCAAAGATATTAAGAGCTACTCAATACTATTATAAGTTTGAGACTTCTTTCAGTCAATATATTAATCTTTTTGGATCATTAGTGTTTGCTTACAGAGGCAAATTAGGCTTGATGGATACTTTTTATGGAGATGAGACCCCTGATTATGAGAAATTTTATCTTGGCGGGGGAACTAGCATGAGAGCTTGGAAAGATATGAAATTTCACCCTTCGTCTGGTGGCGATTTCAAATTCCTTACGAATGCTGAAATACGGTTCCCTTTATTCTGGATATTAGGTGGTGAAATATTTATTGATGGTGGTTCCCTTGTATTTGGTAACAAAATCCGTTGGGATGCCGGGATGGGATTAACAATTACCACACCTTTAGGACCTATCAGGGTTGATTATGCTGAAATGCTAAATCCGAAAGTGGGAGAAGATAATCTCTGGCAAATTCAGTTTTCCATACCTTATGCATTTTAAAGTTGAGACGTAATAATGATATCATTTGATCGTTTTACTATAAAAGCACAAGAAATTGTAAAAAATGCTTTCGATAAAGCTGCCCGTTTAAATCATCAACAAATGGAGCCTGAACATTTTTTATATGCGATTCTAACGACAAAGGAAAATGTCGGTTTGATTATACTCAAAAAAGTTGTTGGGAACCTTGAGAATTTCATCCAGGAAACGAATAATTTTTTGGAGCGTTTACCACGAATAACAGGTTCTGTTGGACAGCCATATCTAAGTCCAGCTTCAGATAGACTCTTTCAATCTGCAGAGGATATTGCGAAAAAGCTTCAAGATGAATATATAAGTGCCGAGCATATTCTTTTAGCATTACAAGATACAGCAAAACAGGGATTAAAACCCATTTTTAGAGAGCATGGAGTTAATAAGGAAACTCTTTTAGCAGCGTTAAAATCAATTAGAGGTACTCAGCGTGTCAAAGATAAAACACCCGAAGAGAAATACCAGGCATTGAGGAGATATTGCCGTGATTTGAATGATTTAGCAAGAAAGGGAAAACTTGATCCTGTCATTGGTAGAGAAGACGAAATTAGGAGAGTTCTTCAAATATTGGGACGAAGAACTAAAAATAATCCTGTACTAATAGGAGAGCCAGGTGTTGGTAAAACTGCGATCGCTGAAGGCATGGCATTACGTATTGTTTCACAGGATGTTCCCGAGGGGATGAAGGACAAACGAATTATGGCACTTGATATGGGTGCTTTAATTGCTGGCGCAAAGTTTCGTGGTGAATTCGAAGATAGATTAAAATCAGTTATAAGAGAGATTATTGAAGCAGAAGGATCCATAATTTTATTTATAGATGAAATTCATACTGTTGTTGGTGCAGGTGCTGCTGAAGGTGCCGTAGACGCATCAAACCTTTTGAAACCTGCTCTTGCTCGTGGAGACCTCCGTTGCGTTGGGGCTACAACCATTGATGAGTATAGAAAATATATTGAAAAGGATAAGGCTCTTGAAAGGCGTTTTCAACCAGTAATAATAGAAGAACCGTCAATAGAAGATTCTATTTCAATATTGCGTGGATTAAAGGAGCGATATGAAATTCATCACGGAACCAGAATAAAAGATGCTGCAATAATTGCCGCTGTTAAACTCTCAAATAGGTATATCACTGACAGATTCCTACCTGATAAGGCAATTGATCTTATTGATGAAGCAGCAAGTCACCTAAGGTTAGAAATTGATTCACTTCCAGTAGATCTTGATGAAGTTGATAGAAAAATAAGCCAATTAGAGATAGAGAGTCGTGTTCTTGCAAAAGAGAAAGATGTGAAAGAATCGATGGAGAAATATAAAAATATTCAGAAAGAGCTGGTCGAGTTAAAAGAAAAAGCAGCGGTTTTACGCAGTCGTTGGCAAGAAGAAAAGAATCATATAACAAGAATAAGTGATCTTAAGAAAAAAATCGAGGAAACCAGGCTTGAGTCTGAAAGTGCTGAACGAGAAGGCAATTGGGAAAAAGCCGCTCAACTTAAGCATTCTGAGCTGGTTAATCTTAACAATGATCTTAAAAAAGAAAAAGGACTTCTTTTGAACCTGCAGTCAAATAGACCTTTATTAAGAGAGGAGGTAAATGAGGAGGATATAGCTCAAATAATTTCTAAATGGACGCATATTCCGGTTTCCAGACTTGTTGAAGGAGAGCGACAAAAACTATTGCGTATGGAAGAAAAATTACAGGAGAGAATTGTCGGTCAAAAAGAATCTATTATTGCTGTATCAAATGCTGTTCGTCGTGCTCGAGCCGGTCTACAAGATGAAAATAGACCCCTTGCAACGTTTATTTTTATAGGATCAACTGGTGTCGGTAAAACAGAGCTTGCTAAAGCGCTGACTGAATTTCTTTTTAATGATGAAAATGCGATGATTAGAATAGATATGTCCGAGTATATGGAAAAACACTCTGTTGCAAGATTAATAGGAGCACCTCCTGGATATGTTGGTTATGATGAGGGAGGACAACTCACGGAAGCAGTCAGAAGAAAACCGTATTCTGTTATTTTGTTAGATGAGATTGAGAAAGCGCATAAAGATGTTTTTAATATTCTTCTCCAGGTATTAGAAGATGGGAGATTGACGGATAATAAGGGAAGAGTTATCAATTTTAAAAATGCCATAATTATCATGACCTCAAATCTGGGTTCACAGATGATCATGGGACAAACTTCTGGTGTTAATGAGGAAAATATAGATGTAATATATGCTAATATTCAAGAGACCGTTCTTTCTCAGCTAAGGGAGCATCTTAGACCGGAATTTCTAAATCGTGTCGATGAGGTAATCATTTTTAGACCTTTATTACCTTCTGATATTGAGAAGATAGTTCAATTACAGTTCGATAGGCTTGTTTTTCGAATGAAGGCAAGAAGGATTGGCAGCGAGTTAACTGATGAAGCCCGATCAATGTTAGCAAGAGCAAGTTGGGATCCTATTTATGGAGCCAGGCCAGTTAAGAGGATGATACAAAAATATATTTTAGATCCACTTGCCGGAAAAATTTTAAAAGGGCAATTTAACAGTGGTGATAAAATTAATATCATTGTTAAAAATGGTGAGATAAAATTTGAAAAGATATAATTTATCTCTGGAACATTTTATTTTTATAAACCGTATAAGAAAATTTAATATTTCTGTTTTGTGTAATTGAGAGAAATGAATAGATTTACGTCTGAATTTTGTGAAGATATATAAAAAATGAAATTTTAAGACACTAAGGAGGAAACAGACTTATGGTGAAAAAATTAGTTGCAGTTTTGTTATTAGTGATTTTGATGATTTTTACAGGATGTGGAAGAAAGCCTTCAAAAACTGCTCAAGGGTATTGGGACTCTGCTGTTATGCTATTTGACGGTGAGAATTATCAGGGATGTATTGAGCAGTATCAAAATCTTATCAAGTTCTATCCTGAGGATACTTTGGTTATTAGAACCCTTTTTGCTATGGCAGAAATCTATAAGAACAATTTGAATGACCTTGATAATTCAATTGCTATTTACAAAAAGATTACCAATCAGTATTCAGATTCTGAAAAGGCTCCGAATGCAATGTTTATGATTGGATATATCTATGCAAATGACCTTAAAGATTATGATAAGGCTAAAGAGAGCTATAATAAATTTTTAACAACTTATCCTGATCATATGCTCGTACCTTCTGCAAGGTGGGAGTTGCAAAATTTGGGCAGGTCTTTAGATGAAATACCTCAATTACAGGTTATTACCAAAAGCGAAAAATAAATGGAGTTTCAGATATGGCATTTAACCTGTCAGAGTTGAATGAAAGAATACGGAGTGAAAATTTATTCGTTACTTCAATTCAGCAAGAAATAGGAAAAGTGATAGTAGGCCAGCATGTGATGGTCGAACGCCTGATTATTGGTTTATTATGTAATGGACATATTCTTCTTGAAGGTGTTCCAGGATTAGCAAAATCTTTAACAGTGAGTACATTATCCCGGACAATTAAAACATCATTTAGAAGAATTCAATTTACTCCGGATCTTTTACCTGCGGATTTAATTGGTACTTTAATATATAATCAAAAAACAGGTACTTTTGAAACTAAAAAGGGACCAATTTTTAGTAATATCATATTGGCGGATGAAATTAACCGTTCACCTGCCAAAGTGCAGTCTGCATTATTAGAGGCTATGCAAGAACGCCAGGTAACTATTGGTAAAAAGACACATGGTCTTGATGATCCTTTTATGGTTCTTGCCACACAAAATCCTATAGAACAAGAAGGCACATATCCACTGCCGGAAGCCCAGATAGATCGTTTTATGTTAAAAGTAGTTTTAGGATATCCGAATAAGGAAGAAGAGCTGGAAATTATCAAAAGAATGGCTAATACTAATGGAAGTATTAAGGTATCTAATGTTGTTTCTCCTAAGGATTTGATACGTGCTCGTAAAGTTGTTAATGATATATATATAGATGAGAAAATTCATCATTACATTACCGATATTGTCTTCGCCACGCGTGAGCCGGAATCGTATAATCTTACCGATATCGGGGACTTAATAGAATATGGTGCATCTCCGAGAGCATCAATATACCTGGCAATGGCTGGCAAAGCGAAAGCATTTATTCAAGGACGCGGATATGTCACACCTGAGGATATCCGTGATATTGTTTGGGATATTCTCAGACACCGTATTATTCTGACTTTTGAGGCGGAAGCTGAAGAAATTACTACGGTAAATATCATTCAGCGTATAATTGACACCGTTGAGGTTCCATAGTTAAAAAGGTCAATTGCTTTACTGTAATTAGAAGTCATTGATTGTCATAATTTCACTATAAAATGATGAATGACTAAACATGGAGTAATTGAGTGATTATCGATTATTTGATAATAGAAAATCAACAATAGACAATAGACAATTAAATGATACCAAAAGAGATTCTAAAGGAAGTTCGTCAAATAGAATTAAGGACTCGATATCTTGTAAATGATGTTTTTAGCGGCGAATATCATTCTGTTTTTAAAGGTCAAGGGATAGAGTTTGCTGAGGTACGGGAATATCAATATGGCGATGATATTAGGGCAATAGACTGGAATGTCACTGCCAGGTATAACCACCCTTATGTAAAGGTTAATGAAGAGGAGCGTGAACTTAATGTAATGCTTGCAGTGGATGCCTCCAGGTCAGGCGCTTTCGGATCGCATGATAAATTCAAATCTGAAATAGCGGCAGAGATATGTGCGCTTTTGGCTTTTTCAGCAATTAAAAATAATGATAAAGTAGGACTGCTGGTTTTTACAGATAATATTGAAAAATATATTCCTCCGAGAAAAGGCAGAGGACATGTTTTAAGAGTTATTAGAGAAATTTTATATTTCAAACCATTATCTTATAAAACAAATATTCGTATCGGTTTGGAATATTTACTAAAAGGACTTAAACGCCGTTCGATAGTATTTGTTGTGTCTGATTTCGAGGATGAAAATTTTATCAAACCTTTACAAGTCTTAAATCAGAAACATGATGTTATCGCAATACAGATTTTGGATAAACGAGAAAAGGAACTCCCACCTGTTGGACTTCTCAAGCTTCAAGATGCTGAGAGTCTTGAAGAGGTTTGGGTAGATACTACAAATCGTAATTTCAGGCAGATATATACAGACTTAATAGAACAAAAGCGTCAGAACTTTGTTAAAGAAACTAAAAGTATGAATCTTGATTTAATTCAAATTGATACTTCAGAATCTTATGTAAACCCGCTTGTTAGCTTCTTTAAAATGAGGGAAAAACGATTCCGTTGATATAAAAGGCATGAATCAGAGAGTTTTGTAAAACACACAATGGTACTTAATAATTATTTCAGATTTCAGATTTTCACATTTAAAATAAAATATACTGTTTTTATCAGCTTTTTATTCTTTGTCAATTGGTGTTTAGCAGACGATATTCCTGTGACTATTAAAACGGAAGTTGATACAACTATTGCCACAATCGGTGATAGAATACAACTTACAATTGATTTATTATATCCAGAGGGGACTGTTTTTGAGTTTCCACAAATAAAAAAGAGACTTGGTGAATTTGAAGTTGTGGATGAATCTTTTAGTAAGCCGGAGAGGTATAAAAACAGTTATAAGCAGAATTGGAATCTTGTTTTAGCAATTTTTGACACTGGTAAGGTCACTATCCCATCTCTTGAAATAAAAGCCAGATCAGCTTATGATTCTACGGCGGTTTTAAGTTTTAAAACAGATTCGCCAATAATAAATATTATTTCTGTACTTCCACCAAATACGGTGGAGCCCAAGGATATAAAGCCGCCATTTCCTTTGCGTACAGTTATTCCATGGGATATAATTGTTTTTATTTTGCTTATTATTTCTATAGTAGTCGTCGGTATTTTATATTATCGAAGGTGGGAAAAAATTCACCCTCAAATAGCTTTTGATGAGAGTTTTTTAGAACCGCCGCACGTTATAGCTTTTAATAAACTGAGTCGCTTAAAAGAAGAAAGTTCTTCGACCACTGATGAACAGAAAAGATATTATTTCTCTCTTTCTGAGATATTGAGAGAATATCTTGAAAGGCGGTATTTTATCAGGACGCTTGAAATGTCAACATTTGAGATTGTGGAAGCCTTTAGGGTTATTAATATTAATGGAGGCATAGCAGAGAAATTTGCACAGGTCTTTGGGGAATTGGATCTGGTCAAGTTTGCTAAACGAACACCAGCGATAAGTGAGATTCCAATTGTTTGGGAAAAAGTTTATAGCTGTATTGATAAAACGAAACGTGAACCTTTACTAAATAGGAGGTTAAAGTGATTGAGGTTCGAAATCTTGTAAAAAATTATGGGGATGTAAAAGCAGTAAGGGATATTTCGTTTACTGTCGAAAATGGTGAAATTCTCGGTTTTCTCGGTCCAAATGGTGCTGGGAAAACTACAACTTTAAGGGTCATAACATCCTATCTTTCTCCCACGAGCGGGAATGTGTTTGTGGATAATTTAAATGTCTTAGATAACTCGATGGAGATTCGCAGTCTTATTGGTTATTTGCCTGAAATGAATCCGCTTTATCATGAGATGAACGTATATGAATTTATGGAATTTGTTGCCAATGTACGTAAAATTGAAAAGAGTAAGTTTAAATCGCGTTTAAATGAAGTTATTGAATTGTGTGGTTTAAAAGGTGTAATTCATAAAAGTATTAGTGAATTGTCTAAAGGATATTGTCAGCGTGTGGGATTGGCTCAGGCAATTTTTCATGACCCGGAAATTTTGATTCTTGATGAACCGACAATAGGATTAGATCCGAATCAGATTGCGGAAATTAGAAAGCTAATTAAAAATCTTGGTAAAGAAAAAACGGTCATTATCTCCAGCCACGTTCTTCAGGAAATTCAAGCAACTGCAGACCGTATGGTAATTATCAATGACGGAGAAATTGTTGCAAACGGGACGATTGAAGATTTAATGAGTGGTTTTAAGGGGAAAACTCGCCTAATATTAGAACTAAAGAACGCAACTGAAGAATCCGTTTCTAAAATTAAGTCAGTCAATAGCGAAATCTCTTTGGCTGATATTAAAACTCAAGGTGATAGTATCGTAGCTTCCTTAGAATATCCCAATTCATTGGATCCAAGGCAGAATATCTTTGATTATGCGTTAGAGAACAAGTGGACTATTTTGGAAATGAGCCGTCATAAAACAAGTTTGGAGGATGTATTCCGCAATCTAACAATTGAGGGAGGAGCTGATGCATAGTAATGTTTCTGTTCTATATCGAAAGGAAGTATCATCGTTTTTCAATAGCCCGGTCGCATATATTACACTTATAGTGTTTTTAGTAATAAATGCTTGGTTTTTTACAAGTACATTTTTTCTTATTAATGAATCTGACCTGAGAACTCTGTTTTCCGTTATTCCAATTTTTTATCTCTTTTTCATTCCGGCAATCACTATGGGTCTTATTGCACGGGAACGAAACAGTGATACAATGGAGCTTCTAACAACTATACCGATTTCCGATTCTGAAATTATTATCGGGAAGTTTTTAGCAGCGCTAACTTTAATTGGAACAGCTTTATTGTTTACTCTGGTTCATTTTTTTTCACTTTTAATAGTAGGAAATAATATTGATATAGGTGCGATTATTTCTGGATACTTAGGTTTATTGATTGTTGGAGCCGCTTATGCTGCTGTCGGTACATTTAGTAGTACTACTACTAGCAATCAAATTGTCGCATTTCTTATTAGTTTCCTGGTTATCTTCATATTTTTCATTTTAGATAAGATTCTCATTTTTGTACCGGGATTTCTGAGTTCAATTTTTCAATATTTGAGTATTGATTACCACCTGAGCAATATTTCACGTGGTGTGATTGATTCACGGAATATTATTTATTTAGGATCAATTATAGCCTTTTTCCTTCTTTTAAGTATTCGTACTCTGGAAATGAGAAGGTGGAGGTAAACGATGTTAAATATATCTACTAAAAAACAATTTATTTTTTATACAGTACTAATTGCTGCAATAATTATCATTTTCAATTTGGTATCCCGATCACTGTTTTTTCGTTTAGACCTTACTGAAAATAAAATGTATTCATTATCGAATTCCAGTAAATCTGTGATAGAGAAATTGGATGATCGTATGGTTACAAAGGTGTTTTTTTCAAAAGATTTACCTGGTAAGTATGCGAATTCGCGCCGCTATTTGCAAGACCTTTTAGAAGAATATCAGGCTTATTCTAAGGGGGACTTCCATTTTGAATTTATAAATCCTGATGATAATCAAGAGGCACAAAATGAGGCACGCGGCTTTGGAATCCCTCCGGTGCAATTGCAGGTTGTTGAAAATGATAAATTAGAAATTAAAAATGTTTATATGGGTTTGGTTTTTCTATACAATGATAAGAAAGAAGCCCTTCCGATTATACAGACAACAGAAGGTTTGGAATATGACCTTACTTCTTCGATTAAAAAGATTACTGCAACCGATTTGAAAAAAGTAGGAATCGTGTCTCCTGAAACTAAGGAAGTATCCACCAGAAAATTGCAACAACTCTTAGACAAGACATATAGTATTCAAAAAGTATCGCTTGAAAATGAAATTCCTATAGATGTGAATACAGTTTTGATGAACGGTGTAGAAGATTCGCTTAGTATGGATGAGCTTTACAATTTAGATCAGTTCCTGATGCGCGGTGGAAAACTTTTTATTGGTCAAGGACGTTTAAAAACGGAACTGCAGCAAGGTTTTGCCGCGGAAATACATACTAACATGTTTGGTTTTTTAGAACACTATGGCTTTCATATAGGTAAGGACCTAATCCTCGATAGAAGGTGTGGTCAGATTCGGGTTCAGCAGAGGCATGGTTTTTTCAGTTTTGCTAATGCGATTGAATATCCACCCTTCCCACTAATCCATAATTTCAGCAAAGATAATATTATTGTTAAAAACTTAGAGGAAGTACAAGCGTTTTTTATTAACGAAATTTCCCCAATCGATTCAACTATCAACTTTACCTCCTTAATGAAAACGTCAGATAAAACGGGTTCTATCTCGGGTCCTTATTATAATATTTATCCAATGCGAAATCCACAGATGGGGATATTTCCGCTGAAACATAAAACAATTGCTGCAATGGTTGAGGGAAATTTGAAAAGCTATTTTGCCAATAATTCTGAATATAGTCAAAAAGAGAATTTCCAGAGCCAAGGTAGTGATGTGCAGATTTTACTGATCAGCGATAATGAATTTTTCAATGATTATCGCGCTGGTAGTATTCCAGAAAATACAGATTTTATCTTAAATGGTATTGACTACCTTTCTGGAGATAGGGAATTGTTGGAAATACGCTCTCGTGGAGTCACTACTCGTCCATTAGATCAACTGTCTGATGGTACTCGCCGCATCTGGAAATGGCTAAATATCTTTTTGCCTGCGCTATTAGTGGTATTATTAGGCCTGTATCGCTGGAAACGTAATTCAAATAAACGTAAACTGTTGGAGGAAATCTATGGCTAAAACGAAAAGTTCTTGGGGGAAGTATATAATTATTTTAGCGATAGCTATCTTGCTTTTATTGGTTGTAAGGCTCAAAGAAAATAAATATGAACAGAAAGTAACAGATATTTTCAGTGTGGATGTAGAAAATGTAAATTCATTTACAATTTCGAAAGGAGAAGAATCTGTAACTCTAATGTTTGCAGATACTACCTGGGTCTTTGCAGAACCCGATACCGGGAAAGTCAAACAATATAGAATTGACAATTTTCTTAAAAATGTTGTAGAAGGTAAGAAAACAGGCTTTGCAACAGCCAAAGTTGAAAAATACGATCAATATAATATAACTGATGAACTTGGTACAACCGTCGAGATTAAAAAAGGTGAAACTGTTCTTGCATCCATAATAGTAGGAAGTTCCAAAGCGAGTTGGGCGCAGGATTATATTAGATATCCGGATAATCCTAAAGTGTATATAACTCAGAAGAAATTGCTAAATTATTTGAGTGAGAAGGCATCATACTGGAGGTAATAAACCAGTTTGACCTGCTTACGCGATTGAAACCGGGTTTATTTTTAATAGATATTTTCATCTTGTCTTTTTCTCAATCCGGTATTCTGTAATGATAATTTTTGCTTGATAACTATTAAGCATTTTTTACATTTTGAATGTAGCGAAACAATCCATCTCGGCTACTTTTCGGAAGAAAAAGATCGTTTAATTTACGTATCTGATCTTCTCTAACATCCAAATTATTATTGTTAACAACAATTCCCGTAACTAATGATGGACCTATTTTATAAGTGGTTTTTATATGGTTTATTTTATAACCACAATCATTAATAATATCGATCAACCCAAATGTATAATTCTTAAAATTAGATGAACTGGAAAATGATAAATCATCAACATATCTGGTGTAAATAATATTTTTATCCTTACAAAACTCTAATAGCCGTTTATCAATAGGCAAAAACACTAAATTTGCAAGATATGGGCTTGTATGTGTACCTTGAGGTAAACAACCTTTATATGTAGTCAATAACGTCAATATGTGGCTCACGTCAGGGGAAAAGGAATGGTTAATAAACATATCATATACATCTTTATAGGTCACGCTCGGATAGAACTTTTGTAAATCAGTGCAAAAGTGATATTTTCTTCCTTGATGCCTCTTAGCGTTATTAATATTGCTTTTTCCTCTAATTCCACCAAAAATGTATTCAGGAAACTGGATTTTTGATATTATTTTTATTTTAATCTTATTTTGGATTTCTTCTAATAATCCTTTACTTGGATTTAAAATTCGATATTGAGGTTCACCTTTTCGTGTTTTTTGTGTTCCATCATCATTGATCTTTGGTTCTTTTTTTTCGTAATAATGTTTTTCAATATTATCAAGAACATATTTGATAACATCGTATTCATATCCCAGTATATAGGCAAGATAGTTAGGTTTTTTTATCATTACTTAATAAATACAGTTCTAATAAATTCATTTATGGTTGGTGACATCAATCGAAATATCTCTTTTTTAGAATCATCCACATCATTTTCAGTTAATGATTGAAATAAAATAACTTGTATAGGGATTCCAAGATTTTTACCAATATTTTCAATAAGATTCACATTCGGTTTTTTTTTACCATTTTCTATTAGAGATAAATATGTTTGTGTAATATTACAAGAATCAGATAATTCTTTTTGTTTAAATCCTTTTTCCTCTCGTAGTTTTTTAATTGCTTGACCTATTTCCATGTAAATTCCAATTTTTTATATTTTTATCAGTTGAAAAAGAAAAAAAGGGGTTAATTTCATCTGAACAGTTCATCAATTCCATCAACGACAAATAATTTGATTAAATTCGCAATAACTTCTACTGCAAAATTCCCGATTACAAATTTTCGATTCATATCATTTTGTATTTTCTTCAACAAACTAATTGAATCTTCAATTAACTGAACATCAGAAATTGAAAGTGAATCACGTTTGCTGATTAAAAGTTGTATTAATTCATCTACAACTTTCTTTAAAGAATTTGAGGTATTCATATTGAACCTCCTTTTGGTTAATTACAGCTTTATTACTGGTAGTCGTCAGCAGTAATAACACATGTTCGTGGTGATTCACCTTTACCCCTTTATTCTTAAACGAAGTAGTCGGTTTAATATTTACTTATAATAAATATCGAAATATCTGTAATGGTATTACAGTTTTTCTGATACTATCATCCCATCTAAAGGTACTCAGATTAGATGAATATCATTTGACTGCATATCCGTATAACGTAACACTTTGCACCGGGCGAGGAATGTGGCAGAGCCACTACCCTATTTTGGGTTTCAATCATTCATGGTGTTATTACCGAAATTCTTTAAATCAGCTTTTCAAAGAACACCGATAATATACAATATATTAACTGATATGTCAAGATATTTATAAAATTATTAACTATTGGTTAATATTTCTTCAACTTCAGCGCGCCTCGGAAGGCCCATAGCCCAGCCCATAAATAGAACATAACGCTTCCGGTACAGTCTCCATCGTCCAGATGAACAAAAAAATACTACACTGTTACAAACATTGAGAATACAACCACACCTAAAAGTAAAAGTGAAATCATGAGTCATCGTATCGTAAATTCCTCCTGTCCATTGACTCTGTACACCAAGTACTATTAATATCTTCGACTCTAAAAACCTATTACCCCACCACTACATTTTCTTTTTCTTGTCTTTCCCTAAAGTCCATATTATATTACCGACTGACTGGTCGGTCATAATTGAAAAGGGAATTGAAAATGACGCCATTACCAAAAGATGAAGAAAAACGCAAGCGTATTATTACCGCCGCTATTCAGGTCTTCGCTCACGACGGACTCAGCAACGGTAAGATCGCCACGATCGCCGAGAAAGCCGGCATCGGCAAGGGTACGGTTTACGAATACTTCAATAGCAAGGAAGATATTTTCGCGGCCGTCTTCCATAACTTTTTCGATCAGTTGATGACGGGCTATTTGCCGCTGATCGAAGCACCAATGGATCCGAAGCAAAAGATCGAAGCTATTATCGATTTCATCTATGATAGTATGGAACAGTTACTGCAATCTAGACAGAGCCAGAAGTGGCTTATCTTTATGGAAATCTTGCTACATGGATTCAGGGATAGTATTAGAGGCAGCGATAAATTGGTGCTTGGAAAAGCATTACGTGATATATACGATATTTTCAAACCTATTATTGAAGAGGGTATACGTAGTGCTAATTTCCGGCAACTCGATCCCGATTATCTGACTTTCATTATTTTCACAACTCTTGATGGACTCGCTTTACATTACTTTATGAATCACGACTATTACGATACTGAAAAGCTTAAAGAGATCACGAAAGAATTTTTCTTAAGGGGCATTTTACAACCAATCCAGGAAAGAGGAGACTAATATGAAACGATTAGGAATATTGACAATTCTTATGATGACAATTCTCTTTGCCGGCGATCCCGATGTGTCGGGACCGGAGATACTGGATAAAATTATCAATCTTATGAATCCCGAAAATGCCAAAGGTATCATGGAACAGACCATTGTAACGACTTCCGGCGACAAGAGGACTTTCAAATACGAAACCTACATGGGAAATCGCGGAGAGTCGTCACTCCTGCGCTATCTCTCCCCTACCCGGGTCAGAGGCAATGCGCTACTAATGACCGATTTTTCAGACAATATCTGGATGTATAACCGCCGTACCGGTCGTGTACGCAAACTGGCATCACACGCAAAAAAGCAAAAGTTTGAGGGATCTGATTTTACTTATGAAGACATGGGTTCTGGGGACAGCTGGAAAACGGATTTTAAACCAGTATTAAAAGGCACTCAAAAGATCAAAAAAGAGCGCTGCTTCAAACTGGAACTTCAGGCAAAATCCGATGATGTCTCTTATAGTAAAATGATTTGCTGGGTACGTGTCAGCGATTATTTTCCGATTCAGATCGATTATTACGATAAAAAAAATGTTTTCACAAAAACCCTGTTTCTTCAGGATATTCGTACTATTGAAGGTGTCCTGACTCCCATGAAAATGGTTATGAAAAACAATCTCGACTTCACTGAAACCGTCATGGAATATTTGGACATTAACTATAATGTAAAATTCGATAAGAACTTCTTTTCCGAACGGAACCTGAAGAAATAACCTGAATTGAGGTAGTTATGAAACGACTGATTTTATTTTTAACAATTACTTCTTCACTTTTTGCCGGACTCGATTGGTACGGTTATTATG
>JADHYC010000046.1 GCA_016782645.1 Fidelibacterota bacterium
AGTCATCTTCCGTGCCAAATTCAGGATTCACAGCTTTGTAATCTAAAATTGAATAGGGACTTCCGAGTGAACCTTTTCTTTTCGCCTCTCCTATTGGAAAAATTGGCATAAGCCAGATACAATTAATTCCCATTTCCCGGAGTCTTGGTAAATCGTTAGTTAATCCATTAAAATCACCTTCAGGACTATATGAACGAATATATACTTCATAAATTACAGCATCTTTTGCCCAATCAGGTGAAGGTAAAGCTTCTAGCCGGGAATATTCACCTTCCAGAAGCTCGTCTTCTTTTATAATAGCCTGAAGATACACTTTCCCGTTTATTCCACCGCGCCCTCCAATATCCTCGACTTTTACTACTAAGAGATTTTTTCTGTCCCTATCTAATTGATCGGTAATAATCTTATAGAATCTAATCCCATAACCTATATGCTCATAAATTCTTTTTCCATTTAAATACACTACAGCATTGTCATCTATGGAATCAAAGACAAGAGCAATATTTTTATTTTTTAATTTAGAACTTAAAGTAAAAACGGTGGCGTACCAACCAAAGCCATCATAATTTTCATCATTCCAGAATGAAGGGATATTTACTGAACTCCAATCGGCTCTATCTTTACTTGATTCTGCATATCCTAAAGTTTCTCCAATATTATCAGGATCATAACAAAATAGCCATTTACCATTCAATAACTGAATTGACTTATCCATATCGAAATTGCAATTGATGTAAAAAAATAGAGTACAAAATATAATAAAAATTACTTTCATCACAAAAAATTCCCAATCTTAATTCCTAAACTGAGTAAAAAAATATACTACATTTTATTGTTTTGGATACTTTCCTCGATCATTTGGTCTAAGTTATTACCTTTTTCTGTCATTAGTTTGGTAACGGTTTTCGATACATCTCTCTTTATTCTTTGACCATACAGTGTTATATCAAGAATGATATAATTTGTTGCAATGGTTAGCACCGCCCTGTTCTGAGTCCAAATAGCTTGTTCATCCTCTTCCATGTTAGCAGGTCCCATCACCAAATCTGTGGAGTCAGAAACCAGGATTAGTTTGCGATTCCAGATAGTAGAGAGTTTTTTTTCATTTATTCCATAAGTAAAAATCTGCCCCAATTCAGGCTCTATTTTATTGAAGGAAAAAATAATAATATCCACTCCCCTTTTTTTAGCAGCTAAGAGAGGTTTTTTCAATCCAATTATTTCTCTTCTCCATCCTGAAATATAAATAGATTCCTTTGCCTCATTAATCAGTGCAACACAAGTTCGCATTAAAGAATGATATCCTCTAATATTCCAAAATCCTTCCGTATCAGCTCTATTGTTAAACTCAAGGATATCTTTTGTTAGAGAAGTCAACTTTTCAGAAAAGTCAGATTCTAACCGAGACAGCAATTGTTTTGGAGAAAGAGGTATATAACGACGAGGTTTATCATGAATTGATATCACTACACCCTTTGACTCCAGTTTTCGTAATATAGAATATATTACAGAACGGGGAACATGTGCTTCATGGCTAATTTCATAACCCGTTGCCGGATTATGTTTAAGAAGTCCCAAATAGGTCTTTGCTTCATAAGCTGTAAAACCCATCTTCAACATTTTACTTAGCAAATCTTCGGAAATTATATTCATATTTTTACCTCATCCTTTAATACAGTAAGCAGTGGCAGTTGCAGTGAGCAGGGTCAGTTTGAATAATTTAAAAAAGGAGTAAATAGTATAAACAATCATTACAATTTTTAAAGTATATAAAATTTTTACTAATAATTATTAGGGATAAATTTCTCTGGATGTTTTTCCATCCCTCCTAACATTTTACCAACCTCGCTATATCTTTCTGTAAGAGAATTGTGAATATCGTTGAGTATATGAAAAGTAGGCGGTTGCGGGCTTCATTACTATCAAGCAACTTAAAATTTGAAGCGGGCTACAACCCTTGAGATACCTACCATCCCGTCTATTTTTTATATACATTGTTATGGGGCGTATATTTTTTGTTCATTTCTAATTTTCATCATTATAGTGTTGGAAAATCAAACTTTTGAAACTTAATCATTCGTTAGTAAAACGCTGAAATCCTTTGTATTGTACCCAATCAAAATCTGCATATTCTTTTGACTGCTGACCATTACTTGTACAATATAAACCAAGATAAGCACCCGTGTATCCTTTACTAAGAATATGATTGACCTTCGTGTTAGCAAAGGAAGTAAATGTTTCTCCATTATCCAGAGAATACATAAAATGATAACTATGTTCTTTTGAGACCACTTTGAAAATAATCTCACTAACATATTCTTCAAGATTTTTTTCTTTTAAAATTTCAGGAGATTTATTTGGCTCTGCAAGTTTCAATTGAAGTAGGTACTTCCTATTTTTTTGAATAACCGTGAATGTAAAATAGTTATCATCTTTCTGGAATAGGCTAACTCCAGATTCAAAAGCCTCGTTATTGGATTCGAAAATCATTCTTGCACAATATTCGAAATCACTTTCTTTTTGACGTATTCCCATCAAGCTACATCTCTCTCTTTCTTTGATGACATCAGGTTTAGCGAATAAACGTAGATACCCATCTCTCTCAGTTATGCTGTATGTGCCCTTTTGAGGAACCCTTCGAAAATTCCACTCAAGATTAAGTTTTTCACTATTAAAATTATCTACAAATGCATCATTTCTTATTTGTGCCTTATTTTCAAAAGGAAGAGGATTAAGCCGCTCAACTTTTCCTGTAATTGGGGCACAAACAGGCCACTCATATTTAACTTCTTTCCATTCGAATGGCTCTCTTTCCCATATTACAGGAATAAGGTGAGTTTCACGTCCCATATTCGACCTACGTTCTTCATCTCCACGAATACCTAAGGCAACCATATACCATCTGCCATCAGGGAGCTCTACCATATCGGCATGACTAGTACTATTGACCCAGTGATCGTAAAATAAATGCCTTGATGATAAAATAGGATTTCTGGCATTAGAAATATAAGGTCCTCTGACATCGTCACTTAATGCAATCATCACTGCATGATTGAAACTTGTTCCACCTTCAGCTACCATTAAGTAGTATATGCCATCTTTTTTATACATGTGAGGTCCTTCAACCCAAATACCTCCACAAGCACCTCTCCAGAGGTAATAACGCTCTCCTTTCAGCTTCCAATTCTCTAAATCAATTTCCTGTAACCAAATTTCTCCTTCACCTGGGAAGTTTGGATTTTCTGAAGAATGTGTCCCAACATACCATACTTTCCCATCATCGTCAAAAAAGATATCAGGATCAATTCCGGGAGCACCTTCCAGGATATGAGGTTCTGACCAGGGCCCTTCAATATTTTTCGCAGTAATAATAAAGTTAACGAATTTGGTAGAGTACCCCTCCTCCTTTGGGGAGTAGACATTAGTGGTGATGATATAGAACGTGCCGTTATGGTAACGAATGGTAGGGGCATGTATACCACCATTAGATTGTACATCCACAAGATTAACTTCTATATTGCATTGATCTTCTCGGTGCAATCCGTAACCAACCAATTCCCAATTGACAAGATCCTCACTGTGATGGATAGGAAGCCCAGGAAAATACTCAAAAGAAGAGTTTACAATATAATAATCGTTTCCTACTCTACAAATAGATGGGTCAGGGTACCCT
This sequence comes from Fidelibacterota bacterium, assembly GCA_016782645.1. Taxonomy (GTDB): domain Bacteria; phylum Fidelibacterota; class UBA2242; order UBA2242; family UBA2242; genus BS750m-G69. The sequence continues at coordinate 3,674 of JADHYC010000046.1, forward strand.
CCTGGTAGAATTGGATTGAAGAATGAACTTTCTTGTGCAAAAAGTTCTGTGGACAATAGGATTAATAAATATATTATTTTTCTCATTATCTTTTTTAGGAATGAATACAATAGGATTGTTCTCAAAAGGAATGCCCCATAACTTTAGAAATATATTTACAATCTTTAGAAAAATCTATCCATACCAACGTCTTACTGGCTTCAGAATCGGCATCGCTAATTTTAGAAACAAAATGTTTTGGATATATTCTTTTCCTATATGCTTCGGCAATATTGCTACAAACAGATCGTGAAGAACGTCTAATTTGATCAGCCGGCCTGTTAAATAAGAATACGTCACCTTACATTTAACATTGCATAAATAGTTCACGGTAAAATCCTTGGAAAAATATATCCACAATATTTAACAGGGAAAAAATAAGTTTCTTCCTTTGAAAAGTTTTTAGAAATATTAAAAATTTCCATAGCAAGTTCATAAGCCATCTGGTAAACCTTTAAATCCTTAAAACTTCCCTTCATACAAATTCTCTCTTCCCTCTGTTATTGCAACTGCTACTGCAACTGCTTACTGTTAATCTCTTTTACCCTCCGCCTTAACCTCCGTAGACAAATACCTGAACCATGAGAAATAAAGGATAATTGAAAGAACTATAGTCACTAATAACAAAATGAAAAATGAATTCCATCTTTTCATCATCAACATCATCCACATCAGAAATAGGCAAACTTGCCAAGGCACAGCAAAGAATATAGAAAAAATATCCCTCCTATTTTCCTTATTGATTTCACTAACAAATCGTTGTGAAAATTTTTCTCTTATTGGACCCCATGCCCCAAATGGACGAGTAACTTTATAAAAATTTAAAAGAACCTTTTCATCAGTTGGAGATGTTAAAACTGTACCTAAAATTGTTGCAATCAATGAACTCCCGCTCGCAATAATAAAGGTGGTATATTCCGGTATATTTGGAAAAAGTAATTTCTGTAATATTCCTGCAAACATTCCAACAAAGGTACCAATTGCAAATCCATATCCGTTAATCCGCCACCAATACCATCGAACTAACTGGGGTATCATTAATCCTGCACCTATACTCATAGTAATCCAGCCCCAGATTTCATTAATATTTCGGATTGTGTAACTAAATAAAAGCCCCAGGATTACAATAACAATCGAAGATGCTCGACTCATCACCATTAGCGACTTTTCAGAAGCATCAGGCTTTATATGACGCTGGTAAATATCTTTAACCCAGTATGCTGCTCCTGCATTTACTGTCGAATCAAATGTTGACATTGCCGCAGCTATTAAACCCGCAATTAAAAGTCCTTTAATTCCCATTGGGATGTAAGTATTAATTACAACAGGAAGAACTGTTTCCGGGTCTGCTATAACAGTATGATTCACACCATAAACAATTCCCATAACAGCAATACTGGCTATAAATGGCCAACGAAATGATAGAAGCGAAGTCCAAAACAGTGACAATAGTCCAGCCTCCTTATCACTTTTTGCAGAAAAATATCTCTGGATCATATATCCGCCGGTTCCACCACTTCCTTCAATTGCAACTTTAAATACATAAAACAAAATAGCTATTCCAAAAAGATTATATTTAGCATATTCCCCGGGAAGATTCATTCGCAATTTCGGTATAATATTTGTCCAATTCTGGGCGGTAGTTTTTATTTCCTGAAATCCACCATCCAGAAGAGGAACAGACACGGAAAATGTATCGGGAATATTAAAACGCCCTGAAGCAAAAACAAAGATACATACATAAGCAATAGTAAAGGCTATTAAAATGCCCTGAAATAAATCAGTATAAACAACTCCGTATAGTCCGCTTGACACTGTATATATCATAGCAATAACAATCATAAGAAACGCAGCAAGTTCGGGTGATATTCCTAAAAATTCTCCAATAAATTTTCCAGCTCCCTTTGCAAAATAAGAAATCATAGCAATAGTTATGAGTATCATTGCAATTGCCATAATAAATCGTGCAATGTTTCCCTGTTTCCCCTTTCCGAATCTAAATTCCATCCATTCCGCCAAAGTCATAACGCCAGCTCTCCGATTCCATTTACCCATAAAAATCATAAGGAACACCATAATGAGTGTTACACCACCACGAATTTCAATATAAAACCCTCTTGCTCCAATAGCATAAATAAACGCGACAATAATCATAGTACCGGCAACATCAAGATTGGAAGCCATTCCAGATGCACCTAATACCCACCAGGGGATTTGTCTATTTCCAAGAAAAAAGGAATTGATTCCCTTTGATGCTTTTTGCTGAAAATATAGTCCAACTATAACTAAACCAACTATATAGATACCTACAATTGTAAAATCTATGGAGCTCATCGGAGAACCTCCCTTTCTTTATCTTCGGAAGACTTTTGCCAACCCAGAGGGTCCCTTTGGGAAGGCACCCCTATAGGAAAGCCCTTCGGAAGGCTAAATACAAAACCAAATAAAAAGAGCGGAGAATTACCTCCGCTCTTTCCACACTAAATCAAGTACCTACTTCAGCAATATCATTTTCTTCGTATCGCGGAACTGATTATCGACTCTTAATTCATAGAAGTAAATTCCAGAAGCAACGTTATTACCATTCATATCTCGACCATTCCAGGTATAGATATAGTTTCCAACTTGCAGGTTATCATAGGTTACTTTTGCAACTGTCTGTCCGAGCATATTATAAATTGTCAGATAGACCATATCCGATCTGGGAATGGAGAATCTTATCTGCGTTACCGGATTGAATGGATTCGGGAAGTTTTGCTTGAGTTCAAATCGACTTGGTAAAATTACGATATCATCCTTGATAGAGGTATAAATAATGCCATTAGCAAACGGTTCAAGCTCAACTTCTAAAGGTATACCCTCTGTGCTAAACCTCACCACACTAAACACCTGTTCTCTAGGAATATATCCAGTTATATCTGGCTTCAACCACTGTGTACGATAGCGGCCGTACCCGAAGCCACCCCCCTCTTCTTGCACATCAGTACCATCAGGTTTGATATACCGGACAAGATACATAATAGCATGAGGGGCAGGTCCAGTAATGTAAAAAGAACATTCCCAAATGTTCTCATCATCGGTAGCGTGATATTCATGCTTAGTCGAATCCGAGAGCTCATCAGCTACGGCACCCTGAAGCTCAGCACCCCAGGCATCTTCCCAGATAAAAAACAGCCTGTCTGTCGCCGGATCAAATGCATCCTCTTCATAAGCCATGGCATTAGTCATGTCAATACGCGGGCGAACGAGGACTGAATCATTTGCAGGAATAATACCCTCAAATAAATAATCCTGGAATGTCTGAACAGGCAAAAGGGTGTCTTCATCAACTCCATGCCATATAAAGGGTCGATCACCACCACCACATGAAGCTGGCAATTCGTACTCAAAAAAATCCTCGCCAGCATGGGTTGCATCATCATGTAAATTCAGAAAGAATTTGTATCGAAAAGCATAGCCTTTCCAACCTTCGTATGGTAGTGTTAAATAATAAATTTCCGCACCTGGCTGACGAATCATATCGATTTTTGTCCTGTCGGGATCACTACCCCAGCTATTGAAAGGGGCCCTCACCTCAAGAGAATCACCTTGCAATCGATCATAAAAACCAAGCTCTTGCAAGACAGCCATGTCAACTCGGAAAGTTATATTGCCTTCACCATAGGTCAAAGCCTCTAGGTTATTAAACCAAACGGTGCCTAGCTCAATCGTACCCGTAACTAATTCAACTGTGTACATTCGATTTGGATTTGGAGCAAGGTTCTCCTCTACAACTGTCACATTTGCGGTATCGACATAGGCGAATTTATACTGCATGGTACCAACCGGAACTTTGATGATACCGTCATAAATAGAATCCACATCAGCGTCATATAAGGACGTGCCTCCCCAGCCATCGAAAGTCCCTTGAACCTTAACGACATTATTAATGTCCGGATTAAAACCTCCAGCATTTATCTGAGCCTTCATATTCACAGAGAAGTGCACTGCAGAACCAACAAAGTAGGGGTCAAAATCATTCCACCAACAATAATATTCCTGTGCGCCCGGTTCAACAGCATATGTACGGTTAGGACCGCCACCGGGAAATTCCGCCGTGTCCCAACTTCCATTGATACGGAATTTAAACTCTATAACATCTCCGGGTGCCATAAGACTGTCAAGTGTGATTTCCCATACAGAATCTGCATCAGCATCTGCAAGATGATGATTTTCACCATTCCAACCGTTAAAACTGCCAGCGATATCAACGTAATCACTTGCAGGATTAAAACTCTCTGTTTTGATTTGATAAGCCATATTCACTTTAAAGGTAACGGCAAAATTATAATCGAAATCATTCCAGTAAACAGAATATTCCTGGACACTCTCTTTTACAGTATAGGTCCTGTTTGAACCGCCAGGAAATTCCGCCGTGTCCCAGCTTCCATTCATACGAAATTTGAATTCAAGCATGCTGCCTACCGAAAATGTATCAACAGTTATTTCCCAAATTGCATTATTATAAGCATTGGGAGTAAGGTGAGAATTTGTCCCATCCCAGCCATTAAAGGACCCGGCAACATCAACATAATCGGTTGCCGGATTAAAATTCCCCTGGTCAATCTGATCCTGCATATCAACCTTGAAAATAACCACAGGTGTAGGGCTAAAATCATTATACCAACAGTCATATCCCTGATCTCCAGCTACAACCGTATAGGTACGATTTGAACCGCCGGGAAATTCTGCCGTTCCCCAGTCGCCATTAAGACGAAATTTGAACTCAATATCGCCTTGCGGAATATCAATAGTTATTTCCCATACAGAATCCGCATCTGCATCAGTAAGATGATGATTACTACCATCCCATCCATTGAAAGAACCTGCAATATCAACATAACCGCTTGCGGGATCAAGGTTCCCCTGTGCAATTTCATACGACATGTTGACCTTAAAGGTTACATTTTCGGCAAATCCAAATGATATTATCATCAGGATTGCAAGAGAAGTGATAATAACTTTTCTCATGGTTTTTCTCCTTTCTTTGTATTAAAACATTATTCTCATTGATACATATTTCATAGGCATACTCCTTTCTATTGTGTCTAAAACGTTATTGTTACTGATATATGTTCATTTTTACTAAAATATTCGTGGGTTTGATAGGCATAGTCCACGCATAAATTCATATTGCCAAGAATAGAATACCGTATTCCCGCTCCCACAGAAAAGTAAGGATCAATGGAATCCAAAAATAGATTCGCCACGCCCGTTCGCAAGTAGATCATTTCTTTTAATATAGACATTTCAAGACCGGCGTTCACCCTTTCATAATTATCGCTTGGGTAAAGTCCATCCACCTCAAAGGTTAGACGACTATTATTAGAATTTATTACATCCCATGCTAAACCGATCGTCATATTCAAAGGCAAATCGAATTTATCTGTCGCGTAATAAGCATTAATTACATCGTTATTGCCACTATTCATAGGGTCTGGATCAACTGTAGTCAAAAGGTCTTCACCAATCATATGCATCTTAGTTCCGAAATTTCTAATGGAAAAGCCAAGACGAATCCCTCGCCATGGTGTTAAATAACGCACACCGATATCCATAGCTACTCCTGTGGCAGACATATGATAGATATTCTCCATTATATACTTAATATTGGACCCAATGGCAAAATCAACCGTCAATTGTCTGGCAAACGCTACCCCAATTGCATAGCTCCCAACAGTAAAATATTCGCCAGTGCCTTCCTGTGCCATTTCGGTAGTCACTTCCATTGGATCAGTCTGAAAATATGTAACATTTACACCAAAGGTACCAATACTTCCCGCAGGAAATACTCCTACAAAATATTTAAAATTAATATCTTCAAACCACTTAGTATAACTGAAATGAATAGACCGTTCACTTAGATAGGCGATAGTTGACGGATTCCAAAATAAAGTTGATGGATCATTGAAACCCGTTACCACTGCTTGCCCCATACTTGTACCACGTGCATCAACAGGGACACTCAGAAACTTGGCTGAGGACGTCCCAACTTTTGATACAGATTGAGCAAATGTAATATTTAACAACAGAACAAGTAGGGTTAACCTAATAATTTTTTTCATAGTCTCACCTATTTAATAACTGCAAACTTGCCTGTTTGCACTGAATTTGAGGATAAATCTCTCACATAAAAGAGATAGAGCCCATAAGAAATAGAGAGATTATCTTTTGAAAGCAGATCCCATTCCGCAATACCGTTGTCAATAAGATTATGTACTTCAAATTGATCGACAATTTCTCCAGCTATATTGAATATGATAATTTCACAATCTTTGGGTACATGATTAAAATGAATTACTCTTGGACCACGTCCTGAATCATATGGATTTTTAGGCTCCCAGGTATTGGCAGCTATGTAGGGATTTGGAACTACCTTGATTTTTCGCATTTCTTTATTTACTACTTCTTTGTTTATATCAGGACCGAATGTTGTGAACTCATAAACATCACTATTTAGAAATGGTTTTTTTACAATAATTTTTAATAAGTCTCCTACCTTTGGGTGTCGTCTGAGAGTATCTTCATAAAGATGCTTAAGCCTCAACTGCCAGGTTGGTGCAAGGACAGTATCTCCACTCTCTTCAACCTTATCTTCCATAAAGATAATGACATCTGACTCACCAAGATGGGAAGTAAATCGTCCATCAGCCAATCCATCAGTGAAATCCAATTCCCAAAATCCAAATTGTATGTATTTATCTTCCGATATATTTTTAACTGTAAAATTCACATCTCTTTCCTCTAATTTTATAGTTCCAAAAAATACATCCATTTCAATACACTTGCCAATTCCAATTTCACCAAATGTCACTTCGTAGTCAGATGGTTTCCTTAAACCAATTATATTCACATCTTCCCATCGTCCGAGAACAGGACTAAAAATTGTAGTATCATTATCATTCCACTGTGTTAATTTTTCATTCATCTCGATGATGGATTCCAAACGAAATGAGATCTGAAAGCCTTGCTTCACAGTATGTTCATCGCCGGTTTTAATACGTTCGGAGCGATAAACAAGTGTATCTATTGAGCTAGAACTGGTTATATTAAAGAGTGAAAAATTTTTCGTCGTAAGCGTGTCCTCATATATCGGTTTCGAAGCTGCAAAAATAGTATCTTCAAATGTTACTTGGTATTTATTCCGGTCTAAAATAGCCAGTGGATCAACAATATCCAGCCTAAGCTCACTGGAACTTGAACCAGAAACATGTTCTATTGCAACCTCTGGGGGAATATAACCTGCAGGTTTAGGCGCTGGCGTTACTTCCACAACATTAACACCGGTATTTACTGTTCCATCGGCTTGGACCTGAATAAGTATGGGGCATTCGGTAGGGGCAATTTCACGTGTGAAACTACCTGCATCGTATGATGTTACTGCATAAAAATACCGTTGTCCGTTCTGTACATTTTCATCAACCAAAGTATGCTGAAGCCCAGAATCATCACCAAGGTTAAACTTGATGCCATTTATATCCAGAGAAGAATCTACTCCTGAAATACCATCCTTCAAGTCAAACTGTGCAATAGGTTTATAATAAGTAGGGACACCATCCGTATCGGTGATCAGATATTGATCCATAAATGCCGGGTCTGTGGAACGGTAGATCCGGTATCCCTGAAAATCGTACCCATTCGCACCCAGGTCAGCCATATAATTATCAAAAGATCCCTCTGCCATATCATCCCAATAGAGGGTAACACTGTTATCACCAGCAACTGCTGTAACTGTGGGAGGTCGTGGCGCCTTGGCAAATTGATAATCCGCATCATAAGTCTTCTGAGCGACAAATTTATTTCTAAGAGCGTCGTTCTGATCTACACCGAGATTGATAGCTATTGAAATACGTTCCGTTTGACCTACTACAAGTGGAAAATAACCTGAGGTGACATGAAGATTATAATCGCCTTCTAATTGAATTGTCGGATCGAAAAATTCACCTGGTGTTAAGAATCTCTGCCACATTCTGCTATCTGACATGCCCACAACATTTACGGCAGATTGCATATAAGCAGCAGCTGTTAAACCGATTTGATCAGATTCCGACACATCTGTAACATCAATATTTGGCTCTCCTGGTAAACCGGTTCCAGCACCAGAGGTTGGGAACGTATCCCCTTCTCCTTCATCACCTGAATAAGCTAAGCCATCTAATCCGACATCATCTGTTACGATACTCCAATCTTCATCGTTATCCACTCCATCAAAGCGGGTTTCATCTATCATAGGTGCAATTGTCCCCTGGCGATATGTAACAGTATCCCCTGCAACTAATAAGCCTCGCTTGATTATTTCATCAGGCTCAAATGCTTTATAGTTTATGTATCGCACTGGAATAATTCCCTTTATCGTTAATCTGTCCAGATGAATGTCCCTATTTTCATCAATCAATCCATCCAGATCATCATCAACTAAATTGTCGGGATCTTCAATCAGTACGAGCCCAGGAGACAGAGTATATTCCTTTCCCATCGAATAAACAGTTGTATCATTTCCTGAATATTTAAAGACATGGCGCGTATAATTCTCATCAATAAGTACAAGTTTTTGACCGTTACTTAACACCAGTGGAATAAAATCAGATTCCGAAAAAAGAGGAACAACTGTTTCATAATTTTCCCACATTGATAAGAGCTCAGGATGTTCATCGGCATCACCATCATTATCAATCCCATCCACACCATTTCCCGGGGTTTCTAAAAATGAAGTAGCAACAACTCCTACCGGAGTATCACCAAAATATTGATTTCCAACATAAGGAGGGGCATCCATGCACCATGCCACATTATTGAGAAGATCAAACGAAGGCTGATCATCATCACAGTCACCATCACCACCAACCATATCAGCCAACCATATCGAAAACACAGTCTTATCCAGATCTTTAGTACCATCATTGGTGATTTCATGGAGAATAAATATCACATCATTAACAAGAATTTGGGCCCATGCCATCACCCTTACTTTTACAAGTAGAGCCAAACCCCTGCGGCTTAAATCTGTGGAATCTGGGAAATAATGGTACCGGTTATACATGTTATCGGTACATTCATAATAAATTTCCTGGTCTGCACTGAATTGATTTTTACCAAAATAACCATTCCAGGCACCCTTCCAGCCTGGATCAACAGGGTCTGTCATCCTATCAGGCCAGGTTAAAGGCCAGGATGTGGGCTCAGTACTTTTAGCTATCAAATTAGAATTTTCATTTAAAAACTCCGGGACTGGTTCCAAATTCCAGGATTCACCTGTTTGAGGATCGGTATGGTAATTCGGAGTAATGACAATCTTTTGTAATACACTATCTGCTGTCATTACTTCAGCACCCATAAAAACAGCTGCGATTGCAAGATATTCCTGTTTTGTATTCTTTGGCCATTCAAAGGGAACATGGGTGGGCTGACTACCTCCCTCTCTTCCCGCGAAACCAAAATTGAAAATACTTGCACGGACAAGATTTCCATCTATTTCGGTTTTCCTTCGATAGGTCGGATCTCCCCGATGATCCGACGGTTCATAAGCAAAAATGACATTCATTATTACTACAAACGCAACAACAATTCTATTTAGTTTCATTAAATATCCTGCCTTTTAGAATGATAGTTTAATTCCAAATAATATCTCTCTGGGTACACTATACCAGTGTGGATAAATAATAAACTCCTCCACAGTATTGATACTGTGTATATCTCTTCCCACATTGGAGACCCTTGTAGTATAGTCCGGTTCTCCTGTATCCCCAAAAACTATATTTGCATTCCTTATATCAAGAAGATTATTCACATCGCAATAGAGCATGCATTTCAAATTACCTATTTTAAACAAGCGGCTGACTTTTAAATCCATTTCAAATGTGGTAGGTTTACGTCGGCTATTGCTGGGCAAAGCTGTATCAACACTTAACCCTGTACGTGTTGAGACACCATAGGATGGTGTATAAGGATAACCTGATCCATAGCGGGCAAGTAAGGTGCCCATCCAATTCTTATAGCGATAAGAAATAACCCCATTTATTGTATGCCGCTGATCCCAATCAAGAGGTGTAATAAGACGTGTAGGCTCGCCGTGGCCTAACAGTGAAAAATATTCTTGGTCCGGATCGGAATTTGACCCTTCCGCAACTTGATAAGTATATCCCAGGTCTATAAACACAGAATTGAAAAGATTCTGTCTCAATGATAATATTACACCACGGCAATTGGCATAGTCTCGATTCCTGTAGATTACATAGGTTACGCCAGGTAGCGTTGTCTGAACAGGAGCGCTTGTGCTCACCCAATCACGGATATCCCGGTAAAACATGGTAACATCCATTGATAATGTGGATGTCATCTGCTGTTGTAATCCCAATTCATACATAACTGTCCGTTTGGGCTCAAGATCAGGATTTCCGTAAGGTCCATGAGTTCCACCAGTGGTAGGTACTTTATAAGCCGGGCTATAGAGATATTGGAAGGATGGGATCTGGAAGAAATGTCCATAAGAAAAGTGAATAACACCCCTGTCAGTTATTGGAAATGCCAGACCAAGGCGGGGGCTGAGGCTGGTCTTTGGTTTAACTTTTTTATACCATATGTCCTCTCGTTCGCTTATGGTCATATTTACATGCTCTTGCTTAAAAGGATAATAAATATTGGGATCGCTGAGATCAGCGAGAATTTTTCCGTTGGAATTAAAATAATCAAAACGCAAACCGACGTTTACAATAAAACTTTCATATTCCAACTTATCTTGAATATAAATGCTGAATTCTTCTGGTCTTTCAAGATAGTATCCATGTGAAGGAGTTCTTAGATTCAGTGTATCCGGTTCAAATGGTTCTACTTCTACTCCAAATTCATCCGTCTTAGCAAGAATCGAAAAATGTTCTAACTCCAATTCGTGAATCCGGTACTCAGCACCAAATTCAATTAAATTGCTCCTGTTGATCTGCGAGGTGAAATCGAACTTTAGTAATGAGGTATTAGTGTTCCGATAAAAATGATTCAGGTCTGTACCACTATTTGAAAAAGTATATCCTGGAACACTTAGGCTATCTGGATGTACATACCGGCTATCCAGGGGATCTTCATATAAATATTGCTTATATTTAGATGTAGACCATGAAGTTTTAAATGTATAAAAAGTTTTTGAGCTTATGGTATGGTTTAAAGATAATGAATAATTATGTCCCTGATCAAAACGAAACGGGTCACCACTCGGATTCCACTTAAAGAAATGATTGTAATCCTGATACTCCCTATTGCTAATCAGCGTATTGAAATGCAGATTGATGTTAGGTGTTAGGAAAACAGAAAGTTTTCCGTTCACGGAAAACTTATTCTGCCAGTTCATATTTGCAATGCTGCTGTCTCCCGATACCCCAGTAGTTGTAAAATAGCTATATCCTCTTAACCATCCATTACTTATATACTTTCTTCCAGCAAGGTAGAATCGGATTCTCTCAGTAAAAACCGGTCCACTTAAAGAAGCAGAATAGTTTTGAGTGGTTAGTGGGGCATATGTATCCAAACCCACCATGATATTGTCAGAAGTTGCCCAGAAACCACCAGTAGAAACTTCAAAAGAGCCAGAGTAATCCTCACCGCCAGTTCGCGTCACTATATTTATGATCCCGGACATGGCTTGACCATATTCTGCATTAAAGGTTCCAGTAACCAGCTGCAACTCCTGAATGGCATTCTTATCCACTTCTACCGTTTGACTACCATCATATCCATCAGTCACTGGAATACCATCAACCCAGTATACAACCTCACTACCCCTTCCGCCACGAATATGAATGCCACCACCTGGGTCCCTGGTAACTCCAGATTGTATTTCAAGAATTTCAGTAATTTCCTGGACAGGCAAATTAGCAATGAAATCTTCAGACAGATGCACTTGTGATGAGGTCCGGTCTCTCTGAACAATCGGGCGATCGTAAACCACAAGGACGGTTTCTCCTTGAATAACTTCTATCTTCATTTCAATATTGACATTTGTTGTAAGATCAATAGCTACTGACACTCCCTCGATTTCAACTGGAGTATATCCGATCATCGTTGCTCGAAGCGTATAGGTTCCAGGTGGGACATTCAAAATAACAAAGTCGCCGTTTAATGATGTAGCGGCTCCTAAATAGGTACCACTAATCAAGACATTGCAACCAATGAGTGGTTTACCTGTTCCCATATCGGTCACATGACCAGATATTTTCCCTGTAACACCAGCAAATAAAGAAGTGTGAACGAAAAAAATCAATACAATGGTACTGACATGACATTTCATAGACATTATATTTCCTTACTTAAATCTATATATTTAATTTCTTTAAGCACTCGAAAATTATGTTGAACATGGTATTTTTTAGCCAATTCAGCGAAGTGCGAAGCCATTTTTCTTTTCACAAGCTCCTCTCGGTATCTTCTGGCAATCAAAGGTTTTACTGAATCAAGAGATAATGAATAACTATCAAATCCATCTGTTGAGAGAAAAAGGTAATGGTACCCCTTGTATGTATAAGGTCCTACAACTTTGCCCGGTGGGGTAGAGAAAATAGTGGAGCCGAATTTTCCCAAATCTTCAGATGATAAAATTCCCAACAGACCATCTGAATGCGTTCCATTCCTATGGTAGGAATATTTTAACGCTATCATCTGAAAGCTTTCTACATTGTTAATACGCTTCTTAAGATTCTCTGCCATCTCTTCGTCTTGGGTCCGAATTTCATAGACCTTCCGTTTGATAGGTACAATAAACTGATCTTCATTTGCCCGATAAAAATAATTATAATCGGCATCGGTAAACTGTAATGAATCACTAAAAGATTGAATCCAGAAATCCATCTTCAACTTAGTAGTTTTCAAAAAATATTCTTTCTGAAATTCCTGCGATTTTTGCACACATAGCGATCTAGCAATATCAATCATTTTTTCTCTGATTACAATGCCTGCTATAAACTCTTTTAATAGTTCAATATCCCGTAACGCCTTTATATGTTTGTACTTAGATTTAAGGATAAGAGGTAACATATCTTGGTAATAAAATGGAGCTTGATCTATTTGACAAATAACATCACCAGGAATCACAAATTTTTCATGAAAGGGATAGAAATCCTCTTTAGATTTTACCTGTTGAAAAACACCAAATAACCAATCGAGATTTTCTTTATTCCAGCAGAAACTGATTTGATCTCTCAATTTCTGAGTATAGTCATTTAAAAGCGAATCTCTTAATTCATTCCTTAGCTTTTTGGCCAAGAACGGTTTTTGTTTTGCAAATTCATATTCGGTGAGTATAGGCGGTTTCATTTTATCTTCAACTTTAAGTATGGTATATCCATACTTTCCTTTAAGAGGTACACTGATTTCTCCGATCTGCAAGGTAGTAATTGCATTACGAAATCTGGGATGTATACTATTAAGAAGAACATATCCCAAATCCGTTTTCTCATAGAATTCTGAATATTCGTCAACAGTAGAAACTAAACCACTAAAAGTGCAGCCGTCATTTAGCTTTCGATAATATGCTTTTACCTGTTCATAATTAGTAGCAAAAATCTGCTTGATATGATAATATGTATTCTCTTGGATATAAAAATCAAAAAGCTCTTTATCTGTAAAGTAAATGGCTGGTAATAATTCGTTTCTGTAATAGTGGTTTAATAGAAGTTGTTCATAGATATGCTTCTCGCACTCCAAATATTTATCACTTTTGCCCATGTCATTTTTCTCAAATTCAGCCAGAAGTAATTTTTCATTGATTACATTCTCTAAAAGTAATTTGCGACTAGGCAAATTATCCTGAATACCGGTAACATTCAGAAAATTTCGATAGCTATTCAAAAAATCTTCAACCGATATTTTGTCACCATTAATCGTAGCTACATAATCACTCTCTCTTTTCAAAGAACAAGCAAAAATCAGTGATATTATTGTTGCTAGTGTAATTGCTTTAATAAATTTCATAAATTCTTATAGACCCTGGCAGATTTTGCAGGAATTTCTTCTAATGCTCCTAAATCTCCAAATATCAATTCCCACTTTTTTGGGACAGGAAACAAGTATTTTTCAGGTTGAACATTTTGAAAACTATCAGATGTATTAAAAACTACCCGAATTCTTTCGCTCTTTGTCCAGCGCTCAAATGCAAAAATGTATTTCCCATCATCAACAAACACCGTTCTATATTTTCCTCGCTTCAAACTTTCATGTTCTTTTCTCAGTTTGATAACCGATTGGTAAAATTTAAGTAAATCTTTATTAACTTCAACCGTATCATTTTGTCTTGTTAAACCAAAGGGGTGATGAGTTTCATTTTCATATTTAAGGTCTGACCAGATCATCGGTTTCCTATTATCTGGATCATCTGCCCCCCACATTCCTACTTCATCACCATAATAGATATACGGTGCTCCAATATATGTGAATTGAAATGTCATTATGGCTTTTTGAGTCTCTATATCATTTTTAGAGGGTTTATTGACCTTAAAATTTTTATTGTAAACCAAATTGCAATCATGATCAATCCATCGATCCGGATTTGATAACATTGAAGCAAACCGAACATTATCGTGACTTCCCATAATATTTTGAAGTGCGTATTGATTTTCTTCACGGTACTTTTGGCGAATGTCACCAAGCAACTTATCCAACTCAGAGGGTTTAATCCGCATTTTCTTATCAACAAACGCTTTCAGCATTGCATCACCAAACCGATAATTCATTACTGCATCAAAGATGTCACCTTGAAGCCACGGAGAAGCATCAAACATTTTATTATTAGGAAAATCTTCCCACCACACCTCGCCTGTCAGGTATGCTTCGGGATTAATTTCACGTACCCATTTGCGGAAGTCCCGCCAGAATTCATTATTAACCATTTCGGCTACATCAAGTCGCCAGCCATCGATTCCATCAGAAGGATTGCCATCGTTATCGGGATCCATCCATCTTTTAACAATATCGTGAATATGTTCTCTTATTCCGGAGACAAGACCCTTCTCATCTTCTCTGATTTCCGGAAGGTCAGGAGTCCCGTACCATCCCTGATAATCAAATTCATCTTTAGGTGTCACAGGATTGTCAAAGGATTTAATAACAAACCAGTCAGCGTACTCGCTCTGCATTCCATTTTCATGTACATCCTGAAAAGCCCAGAAAGGAATCCCGACATGGTTAAAAACGCCGTCAATAATAATTCTCATATTTCTGGCATGTACTTCCTGAATTAATTTTAAAAATAATTTATCAGCAGATGTCCACTTCCAAGTAGCAGGATTGGCGGGATCCTCCATATTCCAAATTTTGATGTCTCCTGCTGGATCAGGTCCGAAATTGTTATCTATGTGATGGTACATAGTAGCGCCGTATTTATGAGAAGAAGCAGACTCAAAAATTGGGTTCAAATATATTGCATTGATCCCCAATTCTTTTAAATAATCAAGTTTATCCAGAATTCCCTGAATATCTCCACCATATCTTCTTAACTGGGCATTATAATAAAATCCTCGTCCATTTTTCTCTTCCCATGGTTGCAACTTGTACCAATCAACAGTCCATGGTGTAATTGCCCATTCCGATTGCTTATCATAGGGCCAGGTACCATCAAGGGTTTCAATGGTTGGATCATTTGAAGGATCACCATTTCTAAACCTTTCCGGAAATATTTGGTACCAGATCGCATCTTTTGACCAATCTGGAAGATTACAAACATTTGTTATTTTCTTTTGACACGAAAAAAGTAATAAAAAAAGAGGAAAAACCGTAAAAGTAACTAACTTAAAAAAGTGCGGATTTATTTGTTTTTTAATACTTTCCAATTGTAGTTCAGTTTTGAGTTACTAACTGTTTTGAATATATTATTTGTAAACCTACTTGTCAACATATTTTTTTTATTTTATGTATTTATGAGTCCACTTAAAAAAGTTCGTAAAAGTAATAAATTAGATGTCATCCTGCCCGTGCTCCGTAATACTATGCAGGATGCAAGTCCATCAAAGGGTCACCCCTACCCGAATGTATAAGTCAGGCGGGAAAGGGAAACATCCTTAAAGCACACTTTCCCGAATTTATCGGGATCACAATAAATTGTGATTACTCAGTATGACAGGGATAAAAATTTTATTTTTTTAAGTAAATTCATTTGTTTTAAGTAGAAAAAAATGGAAAAAGTAATAGCTTGTTTTAAAAAAAGAATGAATCAATAAACAAATCCCTGAAATATATTTTTTTCACTTATTAGAATTATATGTATTTTTTATTTATTTGAATTATTAGTCAAAATATATTCAAGAGCTCAATATACTAG
>JADHYC010000047.1 GCA_016782645.1 Fidelibacterota bacterium
AGCGCAATTGATGTGGGTGCTGTGAACGTCCAAACCGATGTACTTCATAGGGTGTCCTTTCTTGGTTATGGGTTATAAATGGCAAATTACAATTTAATGACCGAGGGGGACACCCGCCCTTTCTATTTTACCAGCTGTTCGATGATTTTGGAGTTTGGTAGATTCTTTAAGAAATTTGCGAACAATCAAATTGAATCTATTCGAAGGTCGCCATACCTTACGCTTTGTCTGTCATGTGTTTTTTAACAGAACAAGCTAAATAAGCCGCTTTATAAAAAATTCGCTGAAGATATTTTAGCGGGAACGCCTGGGAGTCCCTGCCTGACCCCGATTTATCGGGGGCAGGGAACCAAGCTCCATTTTTTGCGGGAACGCCTGGGAGTCGAACCCAGCTTCCGCCGTATTGGCGGAACAGCGATTTTGAAGACCGTGGCATCCACCGGGACTGCATTCATTCCCATATATCACTGTTTTACAATGACGTAGTCTATTTTGTCCTTTTTCTTCATCCTTTCTGCAAATGATTTTGCTTCTTCCCTATTTTTAAAGGAACCTACTTTCACAGCTAAAAGTGTTCTTTTTTTACTTTTTAGCTCCTGCACAAAAACATCATACCCTTTTGATTTCAGTCTATCCCTGAGAGCATACGCATTAGAAGGCATTGAAAATGCGCCTATCTGAATAGAATATTTTGGGCCAACGGATATCTTTTTTTTCAAACTCTTTTGAGTTTTGACATCAGAAACCGGCTTCTTATAACTTAATTCAGGACCTGATTTAGATTCACTAACACTTGATTCTTTAAGTGAAAACTGAGGAGTACATCTATACGATTGAAAATTCACATTTATTTCAGGATACAGGGCTGTATAATATGCATAATAATAATCAACGGAATCTCTCTTATTCATCACATTAAAACTGCAAAGAAGAAGATGAACACATTGATCAAGTAGCTCAGATTCCGGATATTGTCTTATCATCTCCTTTGTGTATTTAACAGTTTTGCGGTAAAGTCCTTTTGCATATAAATATTCTATAATTTTTAACAGAGCATCATCAGCTCTCTGGCTACTGGAAAACTGACTTAAAACATCTTTAAAAATCAGTAAAGCCCTTTCACCATCCGATTCAATAACTCCTGATAAATATAAAACTTCGGGACTTTTGGGATATTTCTTTTGCAACTCAGAAAGAGCCACTTTAACAGAATCAAGATCACCCTTTTCTATCATTTTATAATAAGACGAGAGGTCTTGAGAAAAAAGTAAAAACGGAATAAATAAAAAAATTATATATAAAAATATTTTCATATTTGATTAAGAAATGTATCGATCTGTCCGCATACAGGACAAAGCCACAACATACTTCTTTCCTTATGTCCACAATTTGAGCAAACTATTTCAATGTCAACTTCAATTTTCTCAAGTAATTCATTGAGAATTTCAGATGCTTCGTCGCCTTTACCCCGGGCAATTAAAAGCTTACTCAGGGCAATTTTCGCAACTCTCGAATCCGGATTTTTCTCAATTAATTCTTCAACAAGTGTAATCGCTTTATCTACATCCCCTTTTCTCTCATAAAAACCTGCTAAAGCAGCAATAGTACGAATATCTCCCGGTTTTTTCAATAATATATTTTCATAGAAATTCTCTATTTTTCCAAAATTACCAAGACTAAAAAGCACTTTTTGTAAAGGGTTGAAAATCAGATTGGCTTTTTCGGGAGAAGCATTCGCGAATTTTTCCCACCATTTTATAGCCTCTTCTCCCCGATGATCCCTTATATAAGATTCTGCTATGTAAAAATAAGGCGTCTCACACTCAGGATCAATTTTTATAGCTTTTCGAAAAATCAGACGAGCATCATGATATGCACGTTCATTGAACTTTTCCAAACCTTCTTGAACTTTATACAATGCTAATAATCGTGAATTTGATTCTCTCCGCAAACCGAGCACTTTCCTCAGATACCATGCTGCTTTATCCCACTGTTCGAGGGCTCTATGTAAATTTTGAAGTTTTTCAAACGCCCATATATTCCTTTTATCAAGTTCAAGAATGTCCTCAGCGGATGAAAGAGCCTTAGATTTCTCCTCTAAACTAATGTAATCCTCAACTATATTTCTAAGGATTTCCAATCTCTGGTCTTTAGATATACCTTGACGGTATAACAGCCCTTGATGTATTTTTACGGCGTTTTTTAACTTTCCAGTTTTTCGAAATAAAATTCCAAGTTTAATATATGCATCAATATTTTCGGTATCCTTCTTAGCTATTTCTTTAAAGCACTTTATTGCAGTTTCATCTTCACCATGAAGCATATGATTCAGCGCTGTTGTATATAAACTTGTAGTCTTATCCTTCACTTTTCCTCTCTTACCTTTTACAAGGGTTAAAACAAAAACAACTAATACTATTATCGCAATTGTAAGAATAATATCAAAAATACTCATGAATGACTCGCTTTAAAGTTATTATTAATCTTCTTCCGCAGGCTCTTCAACATCTATATTACGCAATAGGTCCACTTCATTTTTTAACTTTTTATACTCAGTGCTGATAACTCGTAATTTGTTCTTTGCAGATATAATCTGAATACTGGAAATAAAAAATCCTATTAAAATCCCTATCATTAAAGTTATCAAAAGCACTACTATCGCTTTAGTAGTAAAGGTATTAGCGTTTGTAAAAAATTTCATCGTAATATTCTGATCTGAATTTTGTGCTACGAAAATAAGTAGTAAAAGAAATACAATAAATAATATTATTAACTTTGCAAACTTCATAACAACTCCAATTATTTATACAATTTTTCCAAAGAGAGAGACTCCCAACGCCTTTTCAATTTTTACTTTTACAAGGTCACCAATCTCGGTTTCCCCTTCCTTAATAATCACAATTTTATTTGTTACAGTTCTTCCCATTTTCTCTTTTGGATCTTTTTTACTTAAATCCTCTATTAAAACTTCCTGGACAGATCCCACTAAGGCATTATTTCTAATTAGAGTATGCTCCCTTTGCTTTTCTATTACTCTTGTTAAACGGTCTGCTTTTTCTTCTTCAGACATACCGTCTTTCATCAATGCCGCCTTTGTTCCAGGTCTGGGTGAATATTTAAACATAAAAGCGCTGTCAAATACTACCTTATCCATAACTTTTAGAGTCTCAAGAAAATCCTCTTCCATTTCACCCGGGAATCCAACGATAATGTCAGTAGTAATAGCAACATCAGATAAATAACCATGTATTTTTTCTGCAACTGATAAATACTCTCTTTGATTATATACACGATTCATCGATTTTAATACCCGAGATGAACCTGCCTGTAACGGCAAATGAATATGGTTACAAATATTCTGGCGATCCCTCATGAGTTCAAGCATTTTATTATCAATATCTTTCGGATGAGGAGATATGAACCGTACTCTCTGAACGCTTTGCACACCAGAAACAGCGTCAAGCAGATCTGGAAACCTATAATTATTGTATTTATAAGAGTTCACATTTTGCCCAAGCAGAGTTACTTCTCTATATCCATCATCAATTGCCTTTTTTACTTCGTCAATAATGCTTTTTAGAGAACGACTCCTCTCTCTACCACGCGTATATGGCACTATACAGTAAGAGCAAAATTTATCACATCCACGCATAATAGAAATCCAGGCATTAATCTTATTCCTTCTATAAGGAATTATACCTTCGTATACTTCAGCTCTGGATAATTTTACATCTAATAACGGGAACTTACATCCATTAAAAATTTCAGGAAGATGTCTATAAGAATCTGGACCAAGTACTATATCAATAAACGATTTTTCGGAGATAATTTTCCCTCTATTTCGCTGCGCTACACATCCAAGCAAACCCAGAATTAAATCAGGATTCTTTTTTTTCAAGCCCTTAAACTGACTCAATCTGGAAATAGCACGCTTCTCAGCGTTCTCTCTAACAGTACATGTATTCACAAGAATAATATCTGCTTCTTCAGGACTATCTACTGACCGGCAGGAAAATCCTTCTAACATTCCTGCTATCAATTCCGAATCGGCTTTATTCATTTGACAGCCATAGGTTTCAATATAATACTTTTCGACATTCATAATTGGCTTATGAAATTAAGCAATTATAATTTATTTTTAAAGTAGAATAAGGTTTTTTATGAAGCAATAAATTATTTTTAAACTACTGGGATCCAACATATCCAATGAAGAAATAGTTTAAAGGATTTTTACGAATGCCAAATTGTTGTACTTCATAATGAAGATGTGGAGCAGTACTTCTTCCCGTACATCCCACTTCTGCAATCTTTTGTCCTCTTTTCACTACTTCTCCAGGCTTAACTAATGTCTTGGATAAATGCGCATATACGGTCGAATATCCAAATCCATGATCTAATTTAGTGATTTTACCATAAGTTATACTGTAGTTACAACTTCTAACCACACCGTCAGCAGTCGCATAAACAGGAGTTCCAAAGGGAGTGGATATATCAATACCATAATGGAATCTGCGTTTGCCACTGAATGGGTCCCTACGATATCCAAATCCATCAGTTATATAACCAGTATTAATCGGACGAATCGAAGGTGTTGATTGTATCTGGTCAGAACGATGCTTAAAGGCATCATATATAGATTCGTAGCTAATTCTTTCCAATTTTAATACTCTGGCTAATCTATCCAAATCATTTGATAGTTTTGATATCCTAATATTGTCACCAGGAATCAATTTATCAACTTCGGATGCTCTGATAAGTACTTTACCTCCAATTCCCAATTTTCTGACATCTCTATCAATAGCCGGAATATCTACATACGTTCTTAATGCCCGATCTTTTTCAAGCAGAACATTAAGATCAGATTCCATTATCTGCATTCTACTTTTCAGATCATAAATAGTACTAACTAACCTGTTATTACTTTTTTTAATCCGAGCTAACTTGGACTGGTAGACTATCTCAGATAAGAAATTAATGCTTAAAAAAAGAAGAATAATAAATACTGATACAGTAGAAATTGCAATCCAAATTAATTTTCTACGAGTTAAAAAAATATTTTTAACATTTTTCTTACTCGGGAAAGTAAAAAGAAACTTTGGCTGTTTTATCATTCTAAAAAATTTTCAGTTTATTAAATTTATTACATCCACTCTCTGCATACTTACCAGAAACATATTAACAAATACAATCCAATTTGTCAATATATTTATTCAGATATCTAAATAAAAATTTCACCCCGTCTGATTATTCATTAATAATTTGTAAGTACAACTTAGTAATTCTCAACATGTTAGGATGATTTACTTCACTCTCTTATCCAAGATAACCCCTTAAAAAGAGTATCATCGAAGGATGCCTTGATTTTCTAAAAGCCTTTTCTATTATTTATCGAATTCTCTCTTGTCAAACCCAATTTATCTCCAATTTCCTCATTGGATGTCAGAGGTTTTTCAATGGAGTTTTCTTCAAAATATCTTTTTAAAACATGACTTTACGAATAGGGAAATCCTTCTAACCGGGACTCTTTTTTTAATTTTCCTCTATCCATTATTTAAAATTGTTTTTCTAAATTATTTGAACAGTATAAATCACTCCTTCATTTCTGGAGCCGATTTATCACTCCCCTCTTTCTTTTTACCTTTTTTATGTTTTTCAGGTTGACACTCTTTTATTTTCTTATATTGCTTTTCCTTTTCCTTCAGATTTTTCTCTAAATCTTTTACTTGATTAATGTAAGATTTTACCTTTTCATTCTTTTCAATATTTTTTGTTTTCTCTTCTGCTATCAAATGATAAACAGATCCACCTAAGTCAGTAAATACCTTATCAATATCACGCTTAACTTTAAATATATCTAATTTTATTTTCCCCAGTTTTGTAACTTCTTCTGCTTTATCAGCAGCTTCACGTGTAAATTCACCTGCTTTGTCAGCTGTTTTTGATAACCATTCTCCAAAATTTTTCTTAACGTCATCTAATAAACTCGACATTTTTCCTCCAATTTTTATATATACAATATATCTTTATGTTACATTAGTGTCAAGCATTTCATATCAAAAATTCAATCACATTTCAATTTATTGAATAAAATTGCCTTTTATTTAAATGACATAAAAAACCCCTGATAAAAACCAGGGGTCTTGAATTAAGTACCTATCTATTATTAATACATTCCACCCATACCACCACCTGGAGGCATTGCTGGAGCAGGTTCTTCTTCTGGAATTTCAGCAATTATAGCTTCAGTAGTTAAAAGTAAACCGGCAATACTAGTAGCATTCTCAATTGCAATACGAGTAACTTTAGTAGGATCAATTATTCCAGCTTCGTACATATTCACATATTTTTCTTTATATGCATCGAAACCAAAGTCGTCTTT
Organism: Fidelibacterota bacterium; assembly: GCA_016782645.1. Classification (GTDB taxonomy): domain Bacteria; phylum Fidelibacterota; class UBA2242; order UBA2242; family UBA2242; genus BS750m-G69. Next base: position 6,380 of record JADHYC010000047.1, read on the forward strand.
TCCCTCTTTTACTTTCATCACAACTATAGAAGCCTCATGCCCGGCATTCTCTACAATCTGCCTGATCGGTTCTTCTAATGCTCTCCTCATGATGTTGACACCAACTAACTGATCACCTGTTACTTTTATATCATCAAGTTTTTTTATAGTTCTTAAAAATGCAACACCACCACCAGGCACAATTCCTTCTTCGACTGCGGCACGTGTTGCATGAAGAGCATCTTCCACGCGGGCTTTTTTATCCTTCATTTCAACTTCCGTAGCCGCACCAACTTTTAAAACTGCCACACCACCGGAAAGTTTTGCCAAACGTTCTTGAAGCTTCTCTTTGTCATAATCAGAAGTGCTTGAATCAATTTGGGTTTTAATTTGATTTATCCGAGCTTTTATTTCATCCCGTTTTCCACCACCTTCAACAATTGTAGTATCATCTTTATCAATTGTGATTTTCTTGGCTGTCCCAAGATAAGCAGTAGTAGCATTCTCTAATTTAAAACCGCGTTCTTCAGAAATAACTGTTCCACCTGTAAGAACTCCAATATCCTCAAGCATTGCTTTACGACGATCACCGAACCCCGGCGCCTTTACTGCAGCAACTCTTAAAGTTCCTCTAAGCTTGTTCACTACCAAAGTAGCAAGAGCTTCACCTTCAACATCTTCAGCGATAATCATGAGAGGTTTACCCATCTGGGAAATCTTTTCTAAGATGGGCAGAAGGTCTTTCATATTGCTAATTTTTTTATCATGAATAAGAATATAGGGGTCTTCTAAAATAGCTTCCATTGAGTCTGGATTTGTGACAAAATATGGAGACATATATCCTCTATCAAATTGCATACCTTCAACAACTTCAAGACTGGTTTCTATTGATTTTGCCTCTTCAACAGTAATTACACCATCTTTCCCGACTTTTTCCATTGCATCGGAAATCAACTTACCAATTGTTGGGTCATTATTTGCTGAAATTGTACCGACTTGAGCAATCTGTTCCTTTTTGCTTGTAACTTCTTTACTTATCTCTTCTAAGCCTGCAACAATTGCATCCTTAGCAATGTCAATACCTCTCTTGATATCCATTGGGTCAGCACCTGCAGTAACATTTTTAATACCCTCCTCTATAATTGACTGAGCAAGAACAGTAGCAGTGGTTGTACCATCACCGGCTACATCAGAAGTTTTGGAGGCAACTTCTTTAATCATCTGAGCACCAACATTCTCAAGTTTATCTTCAAGCTCAATCTCTTTAGCAACTGTTACACCATCTTTCGTAATAGTGGGTGAGCCGAACTTTTTCTCGATAACTACATTACGTCCTTTGGGACCTAAAGTTACCTTAACAGCATCAGCAAGTTTGTCAACACCATTTTTCAAAGCTGTTCTTGCTTCTACATTATATTTAATCTGTTTTGCCATTTTACTCTCCTTTCAATATTGACTTATAAAATAGCCAAAATATCGCTTTCTCTCATTATTAGATGGTCCTCACCATCAATTTGTACTTCTGAACCGGAATATTTCCCATAAAGGACTCTATTACCAACTTTCACTTCCATGGGAATTTTTGTTCCATTCTCAGAAACTTTTCCAGGTCCCACTGCAATAATTTTTCCTTCCTGAGGTTTCTCCTTTGCTGTATCAGGTAAAATAATTCCACCTGATGATTTTTCCTCGGGAGTTGATGGTTTTACTATCACGCGGTCTGCTAAAGGTTTAATTGCCATATTTAATTCTCCTTTCTTTTTTCACTCTACTTGCAAATCTGTTAAAATTAACCTTTATTTTTACTATCTGTCAATCTTTTTTATCAACTTCACTTTAAAATTTCACCGATCTTTAGATTCCTCAATACCAAAAGTCAGGCTTTTAACGACAAATGTTGTGCCATTCAGCAATTAAGACATAAAGTCATATTTATCTAATAAATCAATGTAAATTGATATTTGTAATTCCACTAATTATTTGGACAGTAATTAGTTGAAATATTTTTAATTAGCACAACTTATAGAATTATTACACAGCCCAATCACGCTATTAGTATTGTTCCCATTTCAAATAATAAAAACATATTTATTTCTCTGCTATAATAAAGCAACCTTTCGATGGTTCATAAAAAATTTTCAATTTTAATTTCCGAATCTATATCAGAGCAAATACAAATTAATTTTATTTTAAATATATCTTTTCTAGTATCAATTAAATGTCTATCCGCAACCTAATATTTAGCGGATATTTTCTCTTATCCTAGCTGCTTTACCCTTCAATTTTCTGAGATAATAGAGTTTTGCTCTCCGAACTTTTCCAATGGAAATGCGATCAATCCTTGATATATTCGGCGAATGCAGTAGAAAAATTCTCTCGACTCCAATCCCATTTGAAATTTTTCTTACTGTAAAAGTCTCATTAACTCCACCACCTTTTCGCGCAATCACAATACCTTGAAATCGTTGAATCCTTTCTTTATTGCCCTCTCTAATTTTAACTTCTACTATAACAGTATCACCAGCTTTAAATTCAGGAATATCTGTTCTAAGTTGATCTGCAACAGCTGCAGCCAATTTATCCATTATTTCCTCCAAAATCATTTCTTTCAGTTTTGCTACTCAACAAGTCGCTCCGCCTCTGACGGGTTCTACTAATTCGTTGTTTATGCTTCCATTCAGCAATTTTTGAATGATTCCCCAAAAGTAAAATTTCAGGAACACTCATTCCACGATATTTTTGTGGATGAGTATAAATTGGACCCTCTAATAGACTATCTGTAAAAGAATCAGTCTCTGCTGATTCATAAGAATGAAGTACTTCCGGGATATGTCTAATGACTGCATCAATTATCATCAAAGCAGGCAATTCTCCACCTGTTACTACAAAATCTCCAATGCTAATTTCATCAGTCACCAGTTTTTCTAACACTCTTTCATCTACTCCCTTATAATGACCACAAAAAAAGGTAAGATCACTTTCTTTTGCTAACTCTTTTGAAAGGGCATGATTAAAAACAGTACCTTGTGGAGATGGAAATATTACACGCGGTTTTGATTTGCCCAATTTTTTTTTTAATCTGTCATATGCGCGAAAAAATGGTTCTGGTTTCAGAACCATTCCAGGACCACCACCATAGGGCGTATCGTCAATTTGCTTATGTTTATCCCTGGTAAAATCACGTAGATTCCAGATTTCATAAACTACACCCGCTTTTTCAGAGGCTTTTTTAAACATACTCTCAGAAAGACAGGCTTTAACCATTCCCGGAAAAGCTGTGACAACAAATACTTTCATTTAGGAAACAATCCCTCAGTAAGTTCAATAAAAACTACCTTGCTTTCCCAGTCAATGTCTTTAATAAATTCCTCTACAGCAGGAATAAGCACTTCACCGGAATCTGTTCTTATAATCATTAGTGGTTGTGGATTGGAATAATCTATATCAACTACCGATCCCTTTAATTCACCTGATGTATAAACTTTAACTTTAAAACCAATAATTCCGCACAGATTAGTAGCTTTAACCTGATTTACAGGTAGAAAAACTGTGATTCCCTTTAAATAATCCGCCTCTTTACGGGAATGAACATTTCTCAATTTTAAAAAAGCACGCTTCCCAACAATACGTAAAAAATCCACATCCCAAGGATTAATGTGATCAGCGTTATCTCCCAACCACACTTTTCCTATTCTTTTTTCAATCTCAATATTCTGGGAACTTAGAGAAATTACTAATTCACCGCTTAATCCGCGACTTCTGACAACGGTACCTACGGGGATTAGTTCTTCCCCACTCATCTCCAAAAATTATTCAATAATTTCTAAGATTGCCCTTTTTTGACCTTGCTTAGCTGCAGCGGCAGTTAGTAGAGTTCTCAAAGCTTTTGCTGTACGACCTTTCTTTCCGATAACTTTACCAAGATCCCCCTCTTTAACCGAAAGCTCCAAAATGATAGTTTTTTCGCTGTCAACCTGGGTAACTTTAACTTCATCTGGATTATCAACTAACTTCTCCACAATGTACTTGATAAAATCTTTCATAACTGTACTCCTTATTACTGGTTTCTAGACAATACCTTTGTATTTTTCAAAAAGTAGCAATTGGAATTTAATGAAAAAATATTAAGAAGATACTAAATTATTAATCCCATATCTTTTCAAAATTAAGATTCCTTCTTTTCTGAATCTTCTGTTTTATTTTCCTCAGTTTCCTTCTTCTCAGTCTTGTCTTTATCTTCACTGATAGGACTTACTTTCTTAGATTTCTCTTTCTGCGAGACTTTTTTATCTACACTTTCCTTAACTTTCTTTCTTTTGGCAGCGGGTGCTTTTTCTTTTGCTGGAGGGGTTTTTCGTTTGGGGACTTCTTCTTTTAAAGCCTTCACAGGCTTAGCACTTTCCTTGATCTCTTCTTTCTCAGCTTTAACAGTTTTCTCTTCAGCAGGTGGAGTCTCTTCCTTAGGTTTCTCTTTTACTGAAACTTCTTCTTTTTCAACCTTTTTACTAACTTCCTCTTTCACAGGTGCTTCTACTTCCTGTTCTACAGGTTGTACTTCTGGCTTCTTTTCCACTTCCAGCTTAGATTCTCTATCTTTTTTTACCAATTCCCATTTCTGTAATTCAATATTACGGGTTTCCTCACTTACCTTATTTCTAATAAGATGCCATTCAAGAGCGATACCCTCTTTTTGCAGTAAATTGAACACTGTTTTACTTGGTTCAGCGCCTTTTTTTAGCCAATCCAAAACTTTTTCCTTGTCAATTTGAACAGTAGCCGGTTTTGTAATTGGATTATAGTATCCAAGTTTATCAAGATAACGCCCATCTCTCCGTACTCGAGAATCCATAACTACAATACGATAAAATGGTCTCTTTTTTCTTCCCATGCGAAATAACCTAATTCTAACAGCCAATTGTTGCCTCCTTTATTTTTAAAAGCCCATCCGAAGAGCAGAAAGATTTTTTGATATTCTCATTTTACCCATCTGCCTGGTAAGTTTTACTACTTGCCAGTACTGATTCAGAAGTCGATTCACATCACTTGTTCGGGTACCACTACCTTTTGCAATTCTACGACGACGACTACCATTTAGTATTAATGGATTTATTCTCTCTTCTTTCGTCATAGACTGAATTATTGATTCAGATCTTATTAGTTCACGATCATCAACTGTAATATTTTTCATTTTTAATTTTGCAAATCCAGGTATGAGCTCCAAAACATCTTCTAAAGGTCCCATTTTCTTTACATGTTTTATCTGAGATAAATAATCTTCAAGTGTAAATTTCTTTTTTCTTAATTTTGATTCCAGACGTACTGCTTCTTCTGCATCTACCGATGCTTGAACTTTTTCAACTAAAGTAACAACATCTCCCATTCCGAGAATTCTGTTGGCAATTCGATCAGGATGAAAAACTTCTACATTTTCTATCTTCTCTCCAGTTCCAACAAAAATTATCGGTTTGCCTGTCACTTTTACAATTGAAAGAGCTGCACCACCGCGGGCGTCACTATCCATTTTTGTGAGAACAATACCATCAAAATCAAGTTTTTCATTAAAAGTGGTTGCAGCATTAACAGCATCCTGTCCCGTCATTCCATCGGCAACAAATAATATATTCTGGGGTTTAACTGATTTTTTTATATCAAGTAATTCTTTCATCATTTGTTCATCTATATGGAGACGCCCTGCCGTATCAATTATCACAGTGTCCCGATGATTCTGCCTTGCAAAATTGATTGACTCTTTTACCCTTTTCAGAACCTTAGATTTATCTGAAAACACCGGAACATCAATCTGTTTTCCTAAAATTTCCAATTGAGTCACAGCAGCAGGACGATAAACATCAACTGACACTAATACAGGAGTATGATTTTTTTTTAAAAGATGGTTTGCCAGTTTTGCAGCAAATGTGGTTTTACCGCATCCCTGAAGTCCAACTAATAAAATCACAGTTGGAGGAACCGGTGCGGTTTTTAACTGATAGTTCTTTTTTCCAAGAAGATCAGTCAATTCATCATTGATTATTTTAACAATAACCTGACCGGGAGAGAGACTTTTTGTTACAGTTGCCCCAATTGCTTTTTCCTGTGTACACTGTATAAAATCTTTAACAACTTTGTAATTAACATCAGCTTCGAGTAAGACACGTCGTATTCTACGCATAGCATCACGTATATTACTCTCCGTAATCTTCCCCTCTCCCTTGAGAGTTCTAACTATTGATACAAAACCCTTTTGTACTTGCTCTAACATAATCTATTTAAACGTCAATTGCTAAAAGCGGGTAAATTTACTTTTCCTTACATCCTTATGCAAGGCAAAATCATACAATAAACATTGAAAATAAAAGCACAAAGTAGTCAAGAAACTGCTATTTGATGAGAACCCACTTTGAATCACTATATTAAAAAACCTTGCAAAGGTTCACCTCAAAGATTTCTTCGGAATAAATACTTACAGGCTCGGACAATTATCAGCCGGAATCTACCGTTTTATTAATATCCTTCTAAAGAGCAAATTCCCAAATAATGTTATAAAACAGATAGATAGAAGAAATATAAGCGTGATATACAGTCCCCAGATAGGGATAATAATTCCCGATACAAAATATGCTCCAATACAGGAACCGATAACATCCCATGCGTATACTCGTCCGGCAGCTGGAGCAACTGAAGAAGAAGCACTTAATCTCTTTGCGTACACGGATAGAATAGGGAAAATAATACCTTCTATAAAACCACTTCCAAAAAGCACAATTGGAACCATCCAGGATATTGAGATGGGTGTTGCATGAAAAACAAGAAACAGAAGTACTATCACTGGAAAAAAAGTTATTAGGAACAATAGACCTATCAACTGCTTAAATCCCATACCCGGAATGCCTTTAATTTGACATATTGCTCCCAAACCAGCTCCAGCCATAAAGGCAAACATAAGAAAAACAATACGCAGATATACTCCTCCTACATAACTCTGGAAAATAATAATCAGACTCACCTCTAAACTCATGTTTATAAAACCAATGGCAGCCATGCTAAAGTGAATTAATGCTCTTCCCTTACCACGGACCCGAAAAGTAACCACCAAAGCAGTGATAATTATGACCAGTACTCCCAGAATGTATTCCGGACTGATCTCTCGAAGACTTTTATATAAAAAACTGACTACTCCTTTAGTTCGTTGATCCCACAAAACTGTATCATAGTAGTAACCAACAGGACAGGTTATCAGATTAACCACTTCTGTCTGACACTGATCAACTTGGCTCTTAAGAAAATCTATCCTCATTGGAGAAAGTCTATCATAGAGATAGTAATCCTGAATGTACATCATTTTTAAATCGCGATTCTTCAATGTAGCAGATATACTTGCATAATCATTATGAACAGGAAAATCTGAAGCAAGTAAGTGAATTGTCTCTCCCGGAATCCAGGTAGCATTTTTGAAAGCTAATTTTACCGTATTGAGCATTGTTTTCAGAAAGTCTACATGGTCTTCAGTCAAGAAGTTTTCCCCTCCTGGGAAATGGAGCACTGCTATCCCTTCCGGTGATAAAACACTGTGAATCAATTTGAAAAACTCATATGTATAAAATCTGTTCCATTGGGCATTAACCGGGGTCGGAATGTTTAATAAAACAATGTCATATTTCGATCTTATTCCTCGAAGCATTTTTATAGGATCTTCTATTATATAACGGACTGAACAAAGAGAAGATTCAGAAACTGTAAAAATATTCAGATTCTCTTGGAGAATACCATCTGGTTGAATAACTGTTATATCTATAATAGATGGATGACGTCCTACTTCTCGAATTAATTCTGAATTTCCAATTCCAATAACGAGTAGAGATTCAGGACAACTATGACTTAAAAGTCCAAAGTGTACAAGTTCTTCGGCTCTTTCCCTTTCACCAAAAGTCCAGATTGGCTCACTATCACCATATATTGTTGAAACACCCTCATAATCAACAGTGGTCAGTGAAAGATAAGGCGACTCTTTGAAGGATTCTATTTTAAAAGGTTTCCACTTAGCTTTGAGAAGCAAAGGCTGACTGAAGATTAGTAAACAGATCGTTATAAACAGACCGATAAATAAAGAGATAAATAGCCGTCTCTTAGAAGATACAAGAAAAACAGAAGCAGAAATGATGAACAATGCTACCATAAGATGAAGAGTTTGCAGTGTACTCAATCCCAGATATATGAATTCAGCAAATAGAAGACTTCCCAATGCGGCTCCAAACATCTCCGCTAAATAAACACGAGGGACAGCTGATTTATCAGAAAAACTCTTTATCCATTCGACAAAAAATGGGAAGAATAGCCCATTGCTAAAAGAAGGTATTATGAGAATAAGAAATGTCCATACAAAAATTGGTCCAAATCCGACAATTTCGCTTGTATGAATTCCGCCTATTTTCCTGACCATAAATAGGATATATGAAAATAACAACAGCACAATTGCATAAATAAATGAAATAGATAAGATAGTTGGACGAACGGACATCCTCTTTACAAGACGGCTCCCTGCCATACTCCCTATACCTGTCCAGAGAAGCCAGTGTCCTAATACCACGCCCATTGTTAGTTCATTACCATAAAACGATAGAGCAGATAACCGAACATAAGATATCTGCCCTACCATTGACACTGCTCCCAGTGTTCCAACTAGAAATAAACTAAATTTTGATTTTAAATTATTATTCATATAATAACATATACCAGACTAATTAACTTCCGGAAATATTTTTTCTTCTCGTTCTTAGCAAGAAATTGTGATTGGGAAAAATATGTTCTCTGGAAATCTTTGTCTCGACTTATCGGGATTTTTTTGCTTCGGGTATTTATTGCACAGTAATCGCTCAAATAAAATTGAAAGAAGGATTATTACTCAATTATTTGAAATTTACTACTTTAAAATATTCACTTTCTCAGGATCCCACGCCACACGAAATCCTACAAAACTAACTCGAGCCACCGGTAAATATCTGAAACGATGAGAAGTTCTTAAACACTCTTTATCATGATACCACGAACCACCTCTTAAAACCCTAAAAATACTTGTTGCTGGTCCTGTTGGATTCTGTGACAAAGATAAGGAGTAGTAATTACCTTTATAATAATCGAGACACCATTCATATACATTTCCAGCTAAATCATAAATCCCTAATGTGTTAGGTGTAAATTTTGCCACTGGTGAAACTTTTTTCCATTTATCTCTGCCATCTTTTCCTGAATAATTAGCAAGAGAATGATCAATATTAGAGCCTGTAGGATATTTCAACATCAAACCACCAGATCTTGCTGCATATTCCCATTGGGCTTCTGTTGGAAGCAGTCCTCCCATCCATTCACAAAAATCTTTAGCCTCATACCACGTTACAAAAACAACAGGATAGTTATCACGGCTATATTTTTCCTGTATTGGCATTTTTCGATTTGTACGCTTGCAAAATTTTTTATATTGTCTGACAGTTATTTCTGTTACACTCAAGTAAAAATCCGAAATAGTTACTATATGAACTGGTCGCTCATCATCCTTACCAACAACAAATATATCACCCATTTCATAAGTACCACCTTTTACAAGAACAGCTTCAATATCTAACGGACCAATTTTTACAATTTTATTTACGTTTTCACCTGTTTTTCGAACTGGTTCAGGTAAATTAGCAAGGACTATCGTAACAGCAATTAAAAGGAAAAAACAGAAAAATACTCTTTTAAAACCTTCTACTTTATTTTGCAGCATTATACAACTCTTGTTTTACAAAAAGTATTAAAAATGTCCTTAACATACAAGCCAAATATTATTAAATATTGCTTGACCATTATAGAATTTCAATTACCTATATTTTTTTATATAACAAGAAATATTCATTCAATCCTTGCTATTCTTTTTACTCTTCTGAGAACCTTTCTTCGATACTTATTATAATTTGGGGCTTTTGGATCAAAACTATCAATTCGAACCCTACCTGCACAATGAATAAATTGATAATTACCAATATAAATACCAACATGTGTAATTTTCTTAGAAGATGGACCGAAAAACAGAAGATCAGCCTGTTTAAGATTCACTGGAAAATTTGTGGTATCTACCTCAATCCCTTCATTCACCTGCATACTGGCATCTCTTGGAAGAAGATATCCATTATTTCTAAATACAGTTTGAGTAAAACCACTACAATCCATCACCTTTGTTGAAGCTGCTCCCCAAAGATATGGCCTTCCTATAAGTCTGCTTGCTGTTTTTAAAATTTCATTTGGATCAACAGGTTTAGAAAGATACTTTTCTAGGTCAATCAATTTTTCAGATAGAATATATCCTATTCTTCCATCTGCATAAGCTACTTTTGTCCAATCCCCTTTTTTACTAATAAATCTAAATCTATTGCCAAGAACACAATCACTTATCGGTTGAGAATTCATTGATAGATTTGAATAAACCATCCCCTCAATATCTGTATAAACAACTTTAGGCGATTCTTCCCATGATTTTCTCAAAGAATCATTGCCCTGAATAATCCTATCATCCGAAACCCATCCTAAATATCCGTCATCAGTCCTTACGAGAAAAAACTTATCTTCCTCTTTCAAAATCTCCATCGGGAGCCCCATTAAGGTTTGTGTAACTATTTCCTCAATTACAGAAGGATTTCGCCTTAGTGTCGCAACTGAATTCATAGGTAATCCGAAGGAAAATTCACCAACAGCATCATAGGGTAAGAGTATAATTTCATTGGAAAATGTGATATTTGAAAATCCTCTTTGAAGAGTATCAATAAATTCTTCAATCGCATCCTCGTTATCAGTTTCACCTTTAAGGATGTAATTACCATTATAATATGAAACATTAATTTTCCAAATTGATGTTCGACTATCAGAACAATATTGGCTTCTAATATTTTCAGAAATTACATCAGCGCTCTTTAATACACTGTTTTTTGCACTACAACCTACCAGTAAAAAGACGAAAGAGATTAATAAAACGGCAATTGATAAATTTCTTTTATTCAAAACCTACTCCAATATTATTACTTCGAAGAAAATCCCAGTGCAGTCTCATATATTACATTATCTAACAATACATCAAGAGTCTTGTTAACAAACAGATCATCATCAAGACTTGCCTTTACTCTTCCGGAAAGCCCACCTATTAAAGTTGCAAATTCATTAGTAAGACCTTGTTTAATAAAAGACGTGCTTTTATTGAATTCATTAGCTTTAGTTGAATCAAAAATCGAATAGTATTGAGAAAACACCCCTTTAAGATTCATAAAACGATCGTCACTCATCAGTTTCTCTTCTAAATTCCTTAACTCTTTTTCATTTTCCATATTATAGTGAAAGTCTGTGTCTATTAAATATTTTCTGAACTTATCTACGATTTCATCATCAATCTCAATATTTTCAGAAATACCGGGATGGTCAGATTTATATTTAATAGCAAAAGTATAAAACATATTTTGCCGCCAAAGTTCTCTAATTAAGGTTGGCATTTCATTTTGAGAAACTTCGATATCGGGATTAATCCCACCACCACCTTTTAATTTTCTTCCATTATGTGAATAAAAAATCGAATCTTCGGGTATATTTGATTCCACCAAATCAGGCTCCTTGAGATAATCCGGTTTCTGAATTAACCTACCGCTCGGAATATAATATTTCGCCGTAGTAATTTTAATTGAGTGAATTTTATCCAATCTAAAAACAGTCTGTACAAGCCCCTTACCAAAGCTTGGTCTTCCCAACACAATTCCTCTATCTAAATCTTGAATAATACCCGATACGATTTCACTGGCAGATGCACTTCCTCGATCAATTAAAACTGCAACTTTTACATTTGGATTAAGGAAAGGTTTTTGATTGGCAATAAATACTTTATTAGAAGCAGGTGTTCTACCTCTGGTAAACAAAAGTGTATCTCCAATCTGAGTGAAAATCTCAGATACTTTAAGTGCTTCTGTTAAAAGTCCTCCGGGGTTTCCCCTCATATCTAAAATTAGCGCTTTTAAGTTGCTACCATCCTTTGATAATTTTGTTATTGCCTGACGAACTTCATCAGATGCACCCTTAGAAAATCCCGATAAACGTATATAACCGACATCATCTTGTAACAATCCTGAATAAGTTACGTCAACGACTTTTATTTTCTCACGAGTTAGAGCATAAACACATTCGCCAGGAATTCCAGGCCTGCGAATAGTTAGTTTTACTTTTGTCCCAACCTTTCCTCTAATCATTTTAGCTGTTTTATTAAGACTAAGACCTATTGTGGAAATCGAATCTACCTTAAGTATTTGATCTCCAGGAAAGATACCAGCTCTTTTTGCAGGACTGCCTTCCATTGGTGATATAACAGTCAATGTATCCCTTCTAGTACTTATCCGAAGACCGATACCTCCGTATTCTCCTTTTGTCAGCATATCAAGCGGTTCTCTCTCTTCTGCAGTTAGAAAAACCGTATACGGGTCCAACTCCTTCACCATATTTTTTATACTTATTTCTGTAAACTCTTCAACTTTAATCGGATCAACATAATTTGTATATATCTGTTTATATACCTCATTGTAAAGTCGAACAGATTTAGATATTTCTTTATAGATATCCCTATTACTTAATGCTAATACTAATGTAAAAGAAAGAATAGTAGCTAAAGCTAATCTAAACTGCCATTTTTTATAAAATTTCATCGTTATATTCTCCCTTTCTTATTTTAATAAAGTAGCCCCATATTTCATCAGATATTTCAGCTGATGATTTAGAGCCATCGATTATAATTGCTCTTTCAGGTTCTTTTTTAACTATTGCAATAAACCCTTCTCTCACACGTTCTTGAAACTTAATATCTTCCTGCTCAAGTCTATCTAAATCTTTATTCCCAATTCTCTCTTCTCTTTCAAGTAATGATATATCAAGAATGAAAGTCAAATCCGGCACCAGAGATTCAGTAGCCACAGAATTTAGCCGTTCAATAAATGATAAATCAATACATCGTGCATAACCCTGATAAGCAGTTGTCGAATCATAAAATCGGTCACAAATAACAACTTTTCCACTTTCAAGCGCGGGAATAATGGACTGACAGGTGAGCTGATAGCGACTTGCTGAATAAAGAAGAAGTTCTGTGATAGGCAACAAACCGGTATTACTTTTATCAAGAAGAATTTTACGGACCTTCTCTCCTATCTCTGTACCTCCGGGTTCACGAAATAGTAGAAAAGGAATCGAAGCAATCTCTAAACGACGAATAAACTCCTTCACCTGAGTAGTTTTTCCTGAACCATCAATACCTTCGAAAGTAATAAAAAGTCCTTTTTTCATACACCGAAGTTTAAACCTCTCTATCCAGTGAAACTACTGTAAAAATGATTTAGTATGTAGCAATG
>JADHYC010000048.1 GCA_016782645.1 Fidelibacterota bacterium
AAGTAATAGCTTGTTTTAAAAAAAGAATGAATCAATAAACAAATCCCTGAAATATATTTTTTTCACTTATTAGAATTATATGTATTTTTTATTTATTTGAATTATTAGTCAAAATATATTCAAGAGCTCAATATACTAGTACCGTCTTTCTCACCTTTGAAAAGATTTTTTTCTCTCTAAAAACAGTACAAACCAACAATTACAAGAAAAACAGAATGATTGAATAGTTTTCATTAATTACTAAATTTGCATTCAATACAAGATGATTATTAATAATTTAATTAAGATAGGTCGGATATGAATTCAATTTTGGTTGGTCTCTTTTTATACTTAATAGTCGTATTAGTTATTGGATTAAAGACAGCAGGAAGAAATAAAACCCATGTGGATTATCTATTAGCCGATAGAAAATTGGGCCCTGTAACTATTGCTCTATCTGAAAGAGCAAGTGGTGAATCCGCATGGCTTCTAATCGGTTTGCCAGGGGCAGCTCTTGCTGTAGGATTCCTGGAAATCTGGACAGTCGTGGGATGTTTATCAGGCATCATTTTTTCCTGGCTATTTATTGCTGTCCCATTGAGAAATTTAGCTGGAAAATACAATTCCTTAACTCTACCGGACCTAATAGCAAATCACTTTAAAGACGGTGGAAAATCAATTAGAATTATTTCATCATTGATCATTACTTTCTTTTTTACTTTTTATGTTGCTGCACAATTTAATGGGGCAGGAAAAGTTCTCAATGTTACTTTTGGAATTTCCCATCTAAACGGAATGTTAATTGGAGCTGGTATCATACTACTTTATACAATTTTAGGTGGATTCTATGCTGTAGTATGGACTGATGTTGTGCAGGCAATCATTATGTTTTCCACATTAGTTATACTCCCGATAGCAGGAGTAATTGAACTCTTAAGTACCGATACCACTCATCTGAATGAACTATCCCCAGCCTTATTGTCATTCACAGGAGGTAAAACTGGTATAGTGGCATTTTTAGCTATTTTAGGAGGATTAAGTTGGGGATTTGGATACACCGGTCAACCACATTTATTAGCACGATTTTTAGCAATAAGAGATTCCTCTGAAATAAAAAAAGGTAGAATAATTGCTTTCTCATGGGCAATTCCTGCTTTTTTCGGGGCATTTTTCATGGGCGTTGTAGGAATAGCTCTTTTCGGTAAAGGTCAATTCAGTGACCCAGAAAGCATTATGCCATTCATGGCTACACATCTAATGCCTGGTTACCTTGCAGGAATTTTAATATCAGGTGCAATGGCAGCCATGATGTCCACTGCTGATTCACAACTTTTAGTTACGGCATCGGCAATTACAGAAGATCTTTTTCACAAGGTAGGAAAAAAAGAATTTACACCTGAGAAATTGCTGTTAGTCAGTCGAATTGCAACTATTGTTGTAGGGATAACCGCTTTTATTCTAGCTTACACCTCTACAGGTCTTGTGTTCTCATTGGTTTCTTACGCATGGTCAGGATTAGGTGCCAGTTTTGGACCTGTTCTTCTTTGTATTATTTACTGGAAAAAAATAACGCGTGAAGCTGCTATCTCCGGTATGCTAACCGGCGCATTAACTACAATTATCTGGAAGAATATACCAACATTACAAAATTTAATTTCAGAACGATTTTCAAGTTACATTTTAGCCTTTTTTGTTATCATTACCGTAAGCTTACTAACCCAACGGAAAAAGCCAGCTGCTTTTTCGTAAAAAGTATTTGTTCAAAATTAGTTATTTTTTATAAAGGATTTTTATACAGAAATTTCAATTTAATCAAAAAACCAATAGAAGATTAGATACTATTCCACTTTTATATTTACCCAAATAGGGCTTGTCCACGCCATATTACCGTCTTCGCATGTCAAACGTATGTAATAATAAGATGTTTTTCCCTTTGGCGCATCAATATCTTCTAATGTAAAGCGGGAGTGATATCCCTTTCCTCCATACTGATAAATAGTACTATTATTCCGAATAACCTCTATCCATTTGAGTTCTGACTCTGCTATTATATCAACATTAATTTGAGGTAATTCATAAGTTTGAAATTCATCTCCCATTATATGTTCGTTTATTTCAAAAACTATACGTGCCCAGATACCTGAAGTAGCGTAACAGCGTCGTTCCTTAAGCGCATTGAAAACTGAGTTCCTGGTTAGCTCTTCAGCTAAAACACAGGTCCATCCCGCACGATTTGGATCACGTTTATAACATACTCGATGATGCCATATCAGCCCATGACTATCAGAGCCACCTACAATGCCGAAACGCAATCCCCGTGCAAGTCCATCTTGAACAAAACAGTCTTTCTTTCCGCCCCGATGAGGGATAGGTTTATTGCCCATAAATTCAAAGGCTCCGTGTACAGATATTATCTCAACAAGAGGTTGAGCCACAGGATCGTGATTTTCCCAATCTACACCTGTCCAGCCTATATGATGTGGAATAGCAATTGCACCAATATTCTTTATTTTTTTAAAAAGTTTTTTTGTATGATTATTCGCTTCATCTGTATGATCATACAGTGGTAAACTATCGTCCATATGATAAATGTTCTTATGTCCGAATGCTTTAGGATAGCGAGCTGTTGTCCACTCCTGACCAAAAATTGTGACAAATCTGTGCGAGTCATTAAAATGAGTTGCCATCTCTTTCATCTGCTCCCATTCAGAAGGGAGTATACGATTACCAACAAATGTATCATGGTCAGTCAGAGAGGCAAAGTCAAGTTTATAATAATCTCTTCTGGTAATATAGTACTCATCAATATCGCCAACGCCATCACTCATCCAACTATGACCGTGAATATCACCGAAGTAAAAATTGAAATCCTTATATTGTTCAAATCTTATTTTCTCTGGAGCATTTGGAATGGGAAAATCTATTTCGTTGGAAATCCCAATATCTTTTTTTCTTCTCTTTAAAACTGGAGTAGATAAACTTTTATTCATTTTAACATTTTCTAATCTACAATTACTCAATGAAATTTTCTGTAAGATATTGTTATTCAGGTCACGTCGAATAGTCCATAAATCACCTTCCCTATCCTCTATTACTTTAAGGTATTGACCTCTACCTCCCCATCCGTCTTTCGGTAGTCGATAAATCGGAGACCAGCTTCTACCTTTATAATATTGCAGAAAAAAATTATGTGAAGCACGACCAGTTATACAAACTTTTCCATCTCTTGTACAGTGAAGTTGAATAAACTCAAAACTCTGAACTGTTCCACTTTTCTCATTCGATTTTCCTAAAGGTTCATTAATAGGCTCATAAAAACTATCTCTATTTAGTTCATTCTTATCCTCCTTGAATGCAATAAGATGAAACCATCGAGGAATGTCACATTGTCCACCTTCCCAGCGATTGCTATGCCATGCAATCCACAATAGTCCATCGCCATCAATAGTAAGAGCGGGAGCAACATCTAACCCCACAGCCTGGGTTACAGCAATCTCGTCACTTTTACTCTTACCAGTGTTATCAAACCTCTGAAGGATAACATTTATATTACCCAAGCCATCAAACTTATCGTAGGCAATCCAGACATTGCCACTACGAGAGGCAATAATAGCAGGTCGACAGCTGTCACATTCATTGCATTTGCTAACAGTAATTATATCAGAAAGAATGTTGTTTTTTATTATTCTTGCTTTAATCCCAAAATGATTACCTATTTTTTCTTCCCAAACAAACCAGATATTACCACTACTATCTCTTGTAATTGCAGGCTTCCAAGAAATTGTATTGCCAGATGATACCCTGATTAACTCACCGGTACCTTTATCATTAAAATTTCTCGTCCAGATGTCACAATTTCCAATTGATTTGAAAGCAGCCCATGTAACGAAACCAGAATTGTTCGAAAATAGTATCTCCGGTTGAAATGCAAAATTTTGCCTTTGTGATAAGAGCTTTATATTCCCAAAATTCTTATTAAGAAAACTTCTAAGGCATATTTCCTCACCTTGCTCAGTTTCTCTTGTCCAACATATCCAGAGCAAATCATTAAGACCTTTAGCACAGCAGGGATATTCGTTCTTTATTCCCTTATAAGGAATGAAATCCTCAGAAACTTTTAGCACTTGAGTATCACACAAAAGTATGCTATCAGTTCCATTACCAAAGTGCAATTGAGGAAAAAGCCTTAACGGTAAGAATTGTGAACTAAAAACTGAGAGCAATGAACCAACTGTGGAAGCTTTTATAAATTGTCTTCTCGAAATTGTTTTCATTTTATACCATTAATTTTTAATACTACTATCGAATAACGCTTCCTGTTTAAATTGCTTTATAAACTAATAATATAACCATCAAAATAAAAGAGAGATTATAGCTCACTGTCGGGGAGATTTTTACAGATTGCAAAATAAAAAATTCCCCTACCCTACTTCAAAATGATTTATTAACTTCAAAAGTGAATAAAAAATACTATAAAACGAAATCAAAATTAAGTCAGAAGAGCCATTTTTTATTTAACGCTCAACAATCTAAAAGAGAGGTAAATTATGTGTAATGCCAAATTCACATTACCGGAGCCAGTAAACGAGCCTATTTTGGTCTACAAACCAGGAAGCTCAGAGCGAAAAGAACTAAAAGAAATGCTGGATAAACTCTCCAATGAGAACATTGAAATTCCCCTTATAATTGGTGGTAAAGAAGTTAAAACCGGTAATCTCGGAAAATGTGTTATGCCGCATGACTACCAACATGTTTTGGCGAACTATCATAAAGCAGGTCCAAAAGAGATAGAAGCAGCTGTAGAAACATCTCAGGAAGCATGGAAAACCTGGTCTGTAATGCCATGGCCTGTGCGTGCCAGCATTTTCAAAAAAATGGCAGCACTTCTTTCTGGTCCCTCACGTGCCACTTTAAATGCTGCCACAATGCTGAACCAGAGTAAAAACGCTTTTCAGGCTGAAATTGACTCAGCTTGCGAACTCATTGACTTCTGGAACTTCAACGTTAAGTATATGGAAATGATTTATGAACAACAACCATCTTCACCTAAAGGACAATGGAATCGCATTGAACAGCGTGCGCTTGAGGGCTTTGTTTTCGCAGTAACGCCATTCAATTTTAGCTCAATTGCTGGAAATCTACCAACATCACCTGCACTAATGGGTAATACCATTCTCTGGAAGCCAGCTTCATCCGCTGTTTTTTCTGCTTATTTTTTAATGAAACTATTTAAAGAAGCAGGATTACCTGACGGCGTAATCAATTTCATTCCCGGCTCAGGTGCCGATGTTGGTCCAAATGTTCTTATACATCCAAAATTAGCCGGCGTGCACTTTACCGGAAGTACGGCGGTTTTTCAAAACATGTGGAAAACTATAGGTGAGAATATTGCTTCTTATCATACGTACCCCAGAATTGTCGGTGAAACAGGTGGAAAAGATTTTATTTTTGTCCATAATAGTGCAGACATAGATGAATTGAATACGGCAATTATTAGAGGTGCTTTCGAATACCAGGGACAAAAATGCTCTGCAGCATCACGAGCATACATTCCTGCATCAATATGGAGAAACTTGAAAGGTAAATTAATTGATACGATCAATACAATTAAAATGGGGGATGTTAAAGACTTCTCCAACTTTATGAATGCTGTTATAGATAGAGCTGCTTTTATGACAATCACTTCATACATTGACTTTACAAAAGAGTCTAAAGATGCTGATATCATTATTGGTGGTGGATATGACGATTCAAAGGGTTACTTCATTGAGCCGACTGTCATTGTAGCAAAGGATCCACATTTTAAAACAATGGAAGAAGAAATCTTTGGGCCTGTGATAACTTTGTATATTTACGACGACAGCAAATATGAAGAAACTCTCAACCTTTGCAATACAACCTCTCCTTATGCTCTAACAGGCGCGATCTTCGCCCGAGACCGGGAGGCTATTCTTCTCGCTTCTAAAACTTTACTTAACGCTGCAGGTAATTTCTACATAAATGACAAACCAACCGGCGCTGTCGTTGGTCAACAGCCATTTGGTGGAAGCCGTGCTTCAGGTACAAATGATAAAGCAGGCAGCATGATAAACCTGTTGCGGTGGGTTTCTCCAAGAACCACAAAGGAAGTTTTCGTGCCGCCTAAAGACTATCGGTATCCGTTTATGGAAGAAGAATAAGTGTAACATTTATACAAAAAGCCCCACTTCTTTGTGGGGTTTTAAATTTCTCTCTGACTTAAATTATTTTTTAGTCACATATTGACATCACAAATTGGAATAGTACTATTAATAGGGTTAATAGCTGGGGTCATGTCCGGGATGTTCGGTATTGGTGGTGGCGTAATCATCGTACCGGCACTAATCATATTTGCAGGATTTCCTCAAACTTTAGCAAACGGCACTTCGTTGGCGGCTCTTTTATTACCAGTCGCAATATTTGCTGTACTGGCGTATTACAGAGCAAAATTAATCGACATTAAAGCATCCGTTATGATCGCTCTGGGATTATTTACCGGTGTTTTCGGTGGAGCGAAGATAGCACTAAATCTTCCTGCAAACACACTTATGCAATTATACGGTCTGTTTTTATTATATGCGAGTTGGAGATTCATTGAACCGGCTGAATTATGGCAATTGATTTTAAAAAAAGAAAAAACTGATTCTTCAAACACTGCCCCAAAATCAATTAAAAAACCAAATTCTAATGTTTTCTTAATTATACCGCTTGGAATAATTGCAGGACTGTTTTCGGGACTCTTTGGTATTGGCGGAGGTATAATAATCGTACCAGTTTTAAGCACATTTTTTCATTATAATCATAAAATAGCAATCGGTACTTCACTTGGAGCATTACTCTTGCCGGTTGGATTGCCGGGAGTGATATGTTATGGTCTGGCAGGACAATTTGATGTTCTATCGGCTGCACCAGTAGCACTTGGCTTATTGATCGGTGCAATTTTCGGCGCTAACATAACTATTAAATTGCCTTCGATGATTATTAGAAAACTGTATGGATTGTTTCTATTCTTTATAGCACTAAATTCCATCTTTCAGGGGTGGATTTGACTCTGCCAAATGGGTAAAAGAACTAAATATCCACCCTACTTGTCAAAGGAATCTTACTTTTGGTTTAAAAGTTGGACTTAATAAGACCTTTCAGGTTTTATTCCCTTGGCAATGGATTTCTACCTTTTATAAACCTGAAAGGTTTTCTTTAAAAAATTGACCAGCCTGAATCACCAAACTAAATGCGAGCAGGTTTGGGAAAATTCAATGATCTCAATAAAAATTTTACTTTACTCACAAACTCCACTCTAATTTCTCACTCTATAGATTCGTACTGTTTTAGCTCTCTATGATATCTCGAATAAAATTCAAGATTTCTCAATTCCAGTTCTATATTTTCCTTTGCTAATTATTTTAAGGCAACTTACTGGACAATTTGATCAATCAGACTGGCAGATTAATTTACGTAACACAATCACTCCTGATTGTGGAATATTAATAAAATGCGAAGATATCAAAGTTTAGTTTTTATAGAAAGTTCGATAGAAAAAATTCTAAAGGATTGCTTTTTGCCAAATAGTTACTCACCACACCTGTCAGGTTTTGTAGATTCCTTTACCACAGAATAGATTATTTTTATAAACCTGACAGGTGTAATTTAATTCTTGACATTACTAAGGGGGTTTAATAACATAACCTTAACATATTTGATATTGTGAATTCATAAATAACATAATGATAAATTACCATGAATGAAAAATTTATTCTATTACACCCCCTAAATATCTCAAGTAAAATCATAACAAATAGTAAAAAGGCGATTATGCCAGAGTGTATTTATTTAAAGGAGTCAGAAAACCATATCGAGTCAAGAAATTGCTCTTTTTTGTTTTTTCATAAAAGATCTTTAAAATCATTTGGTTTTCTTTTTAATAAATAGACATTATAGGCAAGTGGAATATTCACAAAATCTAACAGATAGAAAAAAAGTCCATGCTATCTCGAAGAGATCTCTAAGAGATAAGGTTCATATATGGAAAATTTTCCATCTATTGACAATGTTAAGCCGGCCGCATGCGGCCGGCTTAACGGTACCGGCGTATCAGAGATCCGATTGTCATGCCGCCTGCGGCGGCCTAACAATGCGGATCGAGCCGACTGCGGTCGTTCTGAAACAAGTTTCATCACGATCCTCGCGGCTCATCCGCCGGTACCGTTGTGCTCGAAAGAAAGGATGGCAAATGAAAGAATTCCTGAAAAGGCACCAAGCGGCTATAGTTGTCAGCATCATCTCAACGTGTTTCGTCGTCTATTTCCTTAAGCCTATCCTCGATTTGTCGGGGCGAGTCTTGATGCGCTTGATGGTTTTGCTAGGAACCAAGTATTTAGATTGCATCTATAGCCAAGTAGCTTTGTTAACGACACACGAATATTCGTTCCTTCTCTTGATCCTGGCAATGGGTTTCGGCACAGCATTCATTTTGGGCTTATCTACGGCGTTGCTACGCCACCGTTTCTTCGCGGCCGCAAAACGGGAAGAAGATAAGCCGGGGACCATTTTGAAAGTATTTCGTTCAAAGTTCTTAGTCGCGATCAACTTCGCTTTAGCATTATTAGTGACGGTCGGATTCTTCATTGTTGTCGTTGGGAACTACACCCAATTGTCGCTTATCAGTAGTTTAAATCAGCATTTCCGTATCATCGCACCGTATATCGACGAGCAGGTCGAAGAAGAAATTTTGAGCGAGTGGTCGCGCATGACGTCGAAAGCCGACTTCGATCGAGTGTACAAGAGGATCCACGCACTGGCTCAGGCAAATGGTGCTGAACTGCCACCGAACCGTATCTACTCGCCGTATAGCATCTGAGGATTGAGCCCAACAAGACGGCTGGAGGCGACGCTTTACAGCGCGCCTCAGCCGCGACATTACATACCATGAAATTAATCTTTGTTGACAAATGAGTCTCAATTGTGTATATTATAATGACATGATTGAGGTGTAATTATGAAGTTTTTAAGTGTAAGAGATTTAAGAACCAAATCAGCACAGATCTGGAAACAACTTCCTCAAGAGAAAGAGATGGTGGTGACAAATAATGGCAGACCTATAGCGATCTTGACATCAATTAATGATACGAATTTTGAAGAATCTATAGCAGCTATAAGACGGGCAAGAGTTATTGAAGCAGTCGCAAGTATTCAAAAAGGATCAGTCGAAAAAGGAACGGATAAGATCAGGCTAAAGGATATTAATAAGGAGATTAAATCGGTACGGATGTGTCATAAGCAATGAAAATTGTTTTAGATACAAACGTTATTGTTTCTGGGTTTTTATCCCCCTATGGCAATCCGGCAGAAATAGTGAGAATGGTTTCGGTAGGTGAAATTCGTCTATGTTATGATGCACGAATAATAACTGAATATAAAGAAGTATTAAGAAAACCAAAGTTTCAATTTAATCCTGAAAAAATAGATATTATTCTCGATCAAATCCAATATTTAGGTGAAATTGTTTCTTCCAAACCATTAATAAATTCCCTTCCGGATCCCGATGACAATCCGTTTTTGGAAGTTGCATTAGCGGGAAATGCAGAATATTTGATTATCGGTAATATAAATCATTTCCCTAATAATTTATGTCAAGGGATAAAGATTGTATCTCCATCTAATTTTATTATTGAATATAAAAAAATATGGTGAAGCAAATAATCCGCTTAATAACCTTTACTCTACAGTCTATTTATTTATCAACAGGGAACTGCTCATGCCTGGGCCACGGTCTTGGCTCCTCTTTGATCTTTTTAAGAAGCACCTCGATTCCTTTCATCAACTGTGCATCGTAACCACGTGCCATTTCCACCGAATTGAGATCAACAGCAATGTCTGGCTCGATTCCTACATTTTCTACAATCCATTTGCCATTGGTATCGTAGATTCGATAATCTGGAGCAGAGATTCCGCTTCCGTCAATTAGACGAATAAACATTGATACTCCAACCAGTCCACCCCATGTACGGGTTCCAATCACCGGTCCCATGTTGCGCATTTTGAACTCCATAGGCAGCATATCTCCACCGGAGCCTGCCTGACGGTTAGTCAAACAGACCATGTGTGCGCGTGTAACTACTGCCGGAGTTGTCTGATCATGAGAATACCGACGTGTCCAGAATGAATGAAGTTCCTTATCAAGGCGCTGGAGAAATATATCAGGGTCCAGTCCACCACCATTAAAGCGACCATCAATAATGAGCCCTTTTTTCCGTGTCTGTGAGTAAAAATACTTTGGGAACTCGCGGGCTGAACCTGTGTATGTATCTGGTAGGTGAATGTACCCGATCTGACCTTTAGATTTTTTCTCTGTTACTTTTCTGTTGTGTTCTACCCAATCGAGGTACCTGAGTGTATAGTCGCTTTTGAGTGGTTTGACTGTAATTTTCTTCGCATTTTTGTGTGTAGGTTTTTTGTTGACTAAAAGCGTTATCTGCTTACCTGCCAAATCCTGGAAGTAACTGTAGATATTCCTATCGGCTGTAACTTCCTCTCCATTGACTTGCAAGAGATAGTCACCTTCCTTAATGTTGATACCGGGTCTGACGAGTGGCGGAATAATCTCACGACTCCAATCCTGTACGCGATAAATCTTTTTGAAGCGATAGCGATTATTTGCTTTATCAATCTTCCAGTCTGCTCCCAGCATGCCTATGTTAATTCTATCCGCTTTTCTCTGATAATCTCCGCCAAAGACATAAGTATGAGAGGTACTCAGTTCTCCGATAAGTTCACCAATGGTATATCGTACATCCCTCCTGCATGAGGCGTTCTTTAGTATGCGCCCGTATTTTTCTTTCATTGCGACCCAATCGAGTCCATGCATGTTGGGTTCGTAATAGAAATCGCGTTCCATTCGCCAAGCTTCGTTGAAGATTTGTTTCCATTCTGCCATCGGATCGAGCCACATTTTCAGATCTGATAGGTCAACCGTCTTACCAGCAGATTTTCTCTCACTTGCTTCAATAATACCAATAGTGTTGCCCTTTTTATAGACAATATTTGAACCATCTGCGGATAGCTTGTAGCCATCAATACCCTCAATTACGGTTTCTTCTTTTCTATCCTTAAGCGAAAATGCGTAGAGAGTTCGCGATCCTACCTTGCGGTATTCAAAGCGGTTGAAATCTCCCTTATCAGCATTCAAATAAAAAATTGATGATTCATTTAAAGTAAGATTTCGATAATTACCACGCGGCAATGGAAGTGCCTCGATTCTTCCTGAGATTCCCTTAAAATCAATGACGACTTGCAAGTCCTCATCTTTCTTATCTTTCTTATCCTTCTTATCTTTTTTATCACTTTCTTTGTCACTCTTTTCATCAGCCTCCATCTCTTCTTCATCGCTTTTGAAAGGTAGAAGTGGCTCACCATCCTCTTTGAGTGTCAGGCAGTAAATGCCGGCGACTTTTTTATAAACCATTTCCCATTCGAAATCACAAAAGGTTGGATCGAAGCGACGGTTGGAAATGAAGAAGACATGCTCTCCGTCCTCTGAGAAAATCGGTCCGAAATCGTTGAAAATGTCATTACTAACACAGTGACTTTTACCTTTTTTCAAAGAATAGATAAAAACCTTATATACGAGGTTTTCATCCATTTTTGAATAGGCGAGATAACGGCTATCGGGTGACCACGAAAAATCGGATATGAGTTTAGAATCTAGTGACACGTCAACATTTTCGTATTTGGATTTATCCACTTTGACGATCTTTTTACTATTTACGTCAATGTAATAGAAACTAAGTGTTTGATCGGCAAATGCGATTTTTTTGCTGTCTGGCGACCAACGGAGGGTGTGACGGTAGCCATCTTTATGTTGTGTCAGTTGAACAGATTCCTCCTTGCCCTGGGAATCAATAAGATAGATTTCGTATTCACCGCTTTTATCTGAAATATACGCAATTGTTTTTCCATCAGGAGACCAGGCAGCATCTTTATCCCTGGCACCTGAATCCTTCGTCAGGTTTCTTGTGGGTCCATCTTTTTTAGGAACGGTAAAAACTTCTCCTCTTGCAACAATAAGAGCCCGTTTCCCTGATTGTGAGCAATCAAATCCGGTAATGAATTCGTCAACTTTTTTAAGGTAAGGGCGTAATTCAGGAGCATCTGTGTGAATTTCGATAGTAATCTCACTGGTTTTTTTAGTATTTACATTTAGTAACCAAAGCGACCCTCCCAATTCATAGATAATCTTATTTTCACCCATACTTGTGCGTCGTACATCGTATTCTGTATGATTCGTGATCTGCTCGATTTTCCTTGTACGAGTATTATAAGCGAAGATGTTTAGCACGCGATTGCGATCCGAACTGAAGTAAATTTTATCTCCTATCCACATTGGTACTCTATCGGTGCCTTCAAAATTCGTCAGATTAATTTCTTTATTTGTTTTGAAATCATATAGGTAGACTTCCTGGGCTAATCCTCCTTTATAACGTTTCCAGGTCCGATGCTCTCTTGGCACCCTGTTATATGCAATTTTTTTACCATCAGGAGAAAAACTACCCTGTGCGGCTTCGTACATGATTAATTCTTCAAGATCAGTACCATCCGGAGAAATTAGAAACAGCTTGTAATAACGGTTGAAGCTATTGCGAGAGGACCTGAATAAGATTTTATTTTTAATAGGATGCCATCCAACAACTTCATCATAGTTAGGATGATAGGTTACACGGGTGATATCACCTCCGTGGATATTCATAACGTAAACGTCAGCATTGCCGTCGTATTCACCTGTGAAGGCAATCATAGTCCCATCCGGAGAGAATTTCGGGAATCGTTCCTCTCCATCGTGAATCGTGAGTCTTGTAGCAACACCCCCTTCTACAGAAACAGACCAGATATCCTCACCGCAAACAAACACAATACTATTTTCGTGAACATCGGGAAACCGCATAATCGGTTGAGATTCTAATGCAAAGCCTATTGGAAGATAAACCAGCAAAAGTAAAACTACTAGAAAAAGATTACGTAAGCTCTTCATGATGAGACTCCTTCTTAATTAATATGTAGAAGAATACAAAACTACCTGGTTAAAATTAGTAAATCTCAACATGCTATGATAGAAGTTTTTGGTTCAGGATAAAATTTCTAAGATTTTTCATTCTTTTCCACAAAATGAGCTTGTCAATCGTCTATCTACATAAATTACCTGTCTGTACTGTCATCACGACAGGCAGGCGATGGACAAGTAGTTTTTCTTTTAAAGATGTGCTTGCTCATCGTAGTGAATGCAGTGAACGTAGACGAGTACCCCGCCTCGACTCGAACGTGGGCGCCCGACTCCGGAGTAAGGGGACAAACTTGAAATTATCGAAGGGAAAACAACAAAACATAGGGATACCCATTCGAGATACGGATAATTTTAAGACACTTTGTCATAGACTTTTAACAATAAAATGCAGGTGAAAAAATAGAAAGCAAATTTAACAAGGTAAGTAAAATCGAATGTTAAATAAAAAATCCCGCAATTTTACGGGATTAAATGATCTAAAAATAAAAGCGACTCAAAGAGAGTTGCTATATGCGAGACTCGGAGTCTATACTTATATTTCAGCCCTAATTAAATAAGGATATAAAGATTTTCCTCTCCTCATTGAATTTTTTGCAATTTAAACAAATTATACACTTTTATCTCCAAACTCCGAATCACTTTTAAAATGGGCTTCTTCAACCCTGACTTTCACACTTGTCCGCTATTTTTAGATGGATCGAAGACTATGTCGATCGAGTGCTAAGTCTTATTACGTTAGGGCAATAAAACCTATATTACCAGTAATTATCGTTACTTCATATGAGTGATTTTTATTATCTTCTACGATGAAGATCACTTTGGCAAACGAAGACATAAGGGCTAACCGACACTGTGTTTGCTCTAGGTCAAGTAATCCTTTTCTCTTTCATTCTGCCATTCTTGTAGTTTTCTGCTAATAAAATGAATGATTTCCTGATGTTCATTAGTTCCTCGACCTTGAATCCACATCGGTTCACCAAAAGCAAAATTGACGTTTTTTGATGGATCAATTTTTCCAAAGTCTTTGAGATATTTCCCATTTCCCCAGGCATCAGTTAACAGAGCAAGGGGAATAATGGGAACGTTGGTCTTTTTAGCAAGTTTGACACCGATCGTATTAAACTGTGTGGGGTCAAATGAATGTGTTCGTGTTGTTTGAGGAAAGACGATAATTGAAATGCCCCTTTTCAATTGGTCCATCCCACCTTCCAACACGACTTTCAAATCATGGCGAGGGTTGGTCCGACTGACAGCAATAGGATCGCGTGAGCGCATGATGTGTCTAAATACCGGATAATCAAGCAAACTTTGTTTGACAATGAATGTCATTTTTCGAATTGGTTGAATAACAATAGGAAGTATGACTGTTTCAAGGACACTCATGTGGTTGGCAATCACAATACATGGTGTCTCGAGTCGCTCAACATTCTTAATTCCTGTAATTTCGATACACACTCCAACGCTTTCTAATGAACGGAGAATATTAAAGCTACTCCGACACCAATCTGCGTCATCATATTGACCCCGCTTTGCTTTAGCACTTGCTCTAAGGAGAATGGCAAGAAACTGGCTGTAAAATGTGAGTCCAGGGAAAGTCCTCGCAAACAAGGAAACGGTTTCAGTACCGGTTCGATACACTGTGTTTGTATATATTAATTGTTTCATAAAAGGTTTTATCTCATGATAAATATCATAAATGCCTGGAGTGTCCGATACAATCTTCTTCGATTATACATTTTCTATCTACTTTCGTATTCAGGTAAAAGAGAATATCTGTTGGTCGCCGAAAGGAACGATACCATAACAATGCTTATGTTACGACATAGTCCTTTTTAATTTATTGTTAAAATCCTTTTACAAGAGAGATTTCTTTGAAGCATTAAATAAAAAACGGAAGTAGTATTCAAATGACACTATCATAACTTGATCATTCGGATTTCTTGCCAAGGATGGCTTTTGCTGGAATAACCATAGCAAGTATGAATAATATCCAGCCTATGGTAAGCCAAACATCTAATCCATGCAAGATACTACAACTTAAAAGTGGAGCTATTCCTATTACTAATAAGCACCACCATGACCACTTTTCGGCTTTTTTATAACTTGCAAGAGTTACAAATATAATTGCAATTCCAGTTGTAGCTAGACTGACACCTGCTGAAACATCTTCTCCCTGCATAGTAACAAAACTAATACTCGCCATAATCCGATATAGTCCAAGTATCAACATAAGAATCCATCCTATTTTTACTGAATTTGCTTCCACTTTTTCATCTCCTTTCAAAAACATAAATTATGGCTAACGGAAAACTCACCTGCAGAAATGCAAATGCTGATAAACTATAAACTATCAAATTAACTTTTAAATGCGCAAAATATTTAGTAAGTACTATTTATCCATAGGATTAAGGTTTGCATGAGCAATCCATTTCCAGTCATTTTTATCATAAATAAATACAGAAAGTCTTTCTGCTGGAGCAGTTGGTAAAACATTACCTGCTATGGTTTCGTATGCAGATACAGTATATGTAACAATTACAATATTATCATTTTGAGTTGTATTGAAATTATCAAGTTTATATTCACCAAGATTAAGTTCCATTAGTAGTTTAATCTCTTCATCTCTATCTCTTGCTCCATCTTCATGAACAGATTGAAAACCTTTTGCAATCCAGTTTTCAAAAACTTCCTTATTATTACTCTTAAAGTCTGACCATAATTTACGAACAAGTTTCTCTCCATCTACGGTTGGTGTTTCAATAGTTTTTGATTGTTGACATCCAATGATATTTAGAATGAAGAAAATACCAACTATTACAAAGAGTGTCTTTTTCATTGTTTCCTCCAATTTATTTTTATTATTTTTTACTTGCATTGTAGCAAGTAGATTGAACTCAGCAGCCGCTTTTAGCGGTCGGCTGGAGTGATTTGTTGAACTAAGCCCGGTAGCTGCCGGGCAGTTTATCCTTATTACATCAATTCTATAAAAAACTTTCAATTATTCTTATTCCGGTCATAAATATATCTCCTTAAATATACTAATTTAGTGTTGAAACGCTAAATAAAAATAAGGAGGCATATCCCACCATCATATGTTTGTTGAACACAATTGCCGGAATCATATTTTTTACCCCCAAAATATTCCAAAAATTCCAAAGGTCTTTCATCTTCTATTTCAGGTGATATTTCACAAGAACAAAAAAATATGATAAAGCTTAAATAAATTAAAATAGTGCTGGGCAAAATGTTCATTGTATAAATGGCTTATAGTTGAAATTTTGTCCAATTACAGGGATATTGTGAAAAAAGATAATTCTAAATCCGATAGTCAAGAAAAAACCAGAGATGTTCACTTCAGGGGGGTCATTATTCCAGACAGCAGGGTAGGTCTCTTGATCTTCACCTTCACCTCTTGAATATGTCCATTTGCTTGATTTCCCCCAAGATCTATAGCCTGCATTAATGATAATATCATAATTTTCTGTTAAAAGAATTTCCCCGGATATTCCAACAGAAGATGATAATACTGCAGCATTAACCGTATGATTTTTATCATCTTTTCTGAATGGAACATCGAAGTCAAGACCAAACCTCGCCCGCAAGGTCAATTTTGATGCATTCAGGAATTGCTGAGTCGCAAATAGACCAATACCGAATCCATTGTCCTTATCATTAAAGGAATCGGTGATCTGGATAAATCGTAGTTCAAAGCCCCAGTCTCGCTGGTGAAATGGGTTTACATGAGCCTGAATTCCAAGACTATAGTATCTATCCGGTGAAGGAAGTAAGTTTATCTGGAGTCCTTGAGTCGTTTTCGTATGTTCCAATGCTTTATATCCATTCTGTATGGGAAGCCATTGTCGTAGAATCACAGAACGATTGGCTTCAAATGAAACATCTTTAACTGATACAAATCCTACCCTGCGTCCCGGAAGTGTAACATCTCTGCTTCCAAATGTTTTTACATAGTCAGGTTCCACAATTTCAAAAATTGTTCCATTGCGAACTCCAATATCTTCTCCAAGCAAGAGAAGTACTTCCCTATTATCCACTGAAATAACTTCAGAAGTAAGACAATAAAGTGTCTTCAACTCTTTAATTGTTTGTCTCTTCAGCATTTTCATCACAACAGCTCTTGATTTGCCCCTTGTTCCTCCTGTATATCCCACATCAATTTCAAATGAACTCAAAGATTTTCCAGTCTCAATTTCAATATATCTAACCTGTACAGATAGTTGTGTTTGAATGTTATTTGCATAAGGATCATCTTCTTTTTCTTTTTTAAAAATGCCTTTAATAATTGAAATGGTGACCTGTTCCAGAAAACTCCGATCTTCATCTTCTTTATCTTCTTTGGGAACTCCTTTCTGCGAGAAATTATGGACTGTGATAAGAAGAGCTTCTTCAGCAGCAGCAATGTTACCGATACTTACAATCATAGAATCATTGATTATGCCAGTTAGATGTAGTGTCTGCTCATCTAGAATACTCTTAAGGTTACTCCGGTCTATCACCTCAAATCGACCTAATTTAGTGGCAACATTTGCTATCGTACTAGCGACCTCCTTATCGATGGAGTAAGGATCTTGATCGTCATAATTTATAGGGAGTATAAGCAGTCTCTTTTTTTCGGATGTAACCATGTTTTTTATGTTTGTTGTTTCTTGGGCACTAATATCTGACAGGTTGCTAATAAAGATAATGACTGAAACCGAAGAGAAAATCAAACGTGTGAAACTCTTCATCTATTTACTCCTTATTTGAGTTCAAAATTAAATTGTAAGTCATCAGAACCTTTTGGACACTTTGATTTAAAAACTAAGAGATACTTATAGTTTTTCCAATTGTTTTTTTGTCACCTCTTTTTTCAAGTTTTGAACACGCTTTCTCTTAATTTTTGATGTTAATCTGTCCAAATTGTTCTGAACCGATACACAAATAACTACTATTTATAACTTATTATTTATACAAATATTCGACGTGTATAACGGACTGGGCATAACCGGATGCAAGCCCTGCGGCAATGACTTGATTTACAGACGAACACGACTGTCACTATAAATTTGAAAGACCCGATGCGCGTTTACATTCCGTGTTGATGCCCTTGTTAGCTGCCCTTTGGCTCATAAATAGATTTTTGGTTTATTTAAAATTTCTTGAAATTTATTCAAATACTTTGAAACATGTAAACCATCTACAAGGGAATGATGAACTTCAATTGAGATTGGCATCATTAGTCTATTATCTTTATTATTATATTTACCCAAAACTATCTTTGGAATTGAATCATTCGTCCTAAATTTCCTGGCATGAGAAATACTTAGAAATGATATCCAAGGTATAACTGAGTAATGTATCAGATTATCTTGATTCGATCGTGGATCAAAAGTTCCTTTATTTCGGATTATATTCTGAAGAGTTTGTTTTGCCTCTATATTAAATTCGTTAAAAGAAGATTTAAAAGTAAAATAACAAAAACTAAATGTATCATCTTCGTTCAAAACCGTTGATCCGGCATGAATTTCATCATAAATAATAACGTCATCATCTTTAATTCTATATCGAAATTCTTCAACTAAGTTTACAGCTTTAATCGAAGCATACAGCGATGTAATAAAAAATGAGAGCTCCTTTTCTTTAGTAAAATTGAATAATTCAGTAACGTCAACTTCAGTACAGATATTAAAAAATGGATTGTCATAATCTTTAAAGAAAAAGAACTGATCCTTCCTTTCCCAATTTTCAATATTCAATTTTTTATACATAATAATCTTCCTCTAATATTAAATATTCGCCGCTTAAAAAAATAAAAAATTAGGCTAACAGATTATAGCCTACAAATAATTCAAAATCTCAAAGTAAATAAAATTGCCGTTATGGTTGTGGCAGCTAACGGTACCGGCGGATGAGCCGCGAGGATCGTGATGAAACTTGTTTCAGAACGACCGCAGTCGGCTCGATACGCATTGTTAGGCCGCCGCAGGCGGCATGACAATCGGATCTCTGATACGCCGGTACCGTTAAGCC
>JADHYC010000049.1 GCA_016782645.1 Fidelibacterota bacterium
AAAAACCGCCAGGGGCGGTGCACGTATTCGTACGAAATTTAAAAATATACGCACAGGTCAGATTGTTGATAATACTTTTCGGTCTGGTGAGAAGATTGACATTGTTCGGCTAGAAGCAAAAGAAATGCAATATCTCTATAAGGATGGACCCAGTTACATTTTTATGAATAATGAAACTTATGATCAAATTCCGCTTTCCGAAGAAATTTTCAAAGAAACCTCTCAATTCATAAAAGAAAACGGAGTTATTAAAGTCCTTTTCCATAGTGAAAAACCAATTGATGTTGAAATACCAATATTTGTTAATTTAGAAGTGTTGACCACAGAACCCGGTATAAAGGGGGATACAGTGACTGGTGCTTCAAAACCAGCAGTACTTGAAACCGGGTATACCGTTCAGATTCCGTTGTTTATCAATGAGGGGGATATAGTTCGTATTGATACACGAACAGGATCCTATTGTGAGCGTGTCAAGTAAACGAAAGGGGAGTTAATGAAACGGGCAAAAATACTTGAATTAGTAAAAATCCTTGAATCTCATGATATTGCTGAAATAGAAATTTCCCGGTGGGGAAGGAGAATTCGTATTACTAAGACACTACACGAAAAAAGTATATCAGGGAATGTTAATAAACCTGCTCAGCAGCAATTTGTTGAAGTAGCAGGTATTTCCGAAATTCGATCAGAAGTCTCTCCGGGTGAGAAGGAAAAGGGAATTGAGATCAAGACGCCAATTGTCGGTACTTATTACCAGGCACCTTCACCTGACGCCGAACCGTATATTAAAATTGGAGACCATATCTCAATAGGACAGCCTCTGTGTATAATTGAAGCAATGAAAATTATAAATGTAATTGAGTCTGAGGTTTCGGGCAAGGTTGTTAAAGAACTTGTCGAGAATGCTCAACCAGTTGAATATAATCAAACACTCTTCATTGTTGAACCAACTTACTGAAGAGAGAGCCAACATAAAAGATAGATTGTGATAAAAAAGATCCTTATTGCAAATAGGGGCGAAATAGCACTTAGGATTATACGAGCTTGTAAGGAGTTAAATATTCCTACTGTAGCTATTTATTCTACCATTGATTCCCTCTCATTACATGTACGGTTTGCTGATGAAGCCGTATGCATAGGGCCAGCAAATAGTCAGGATAGTTATTTAAAACAATCACAAATCATCGGGGCTGCAGAGGTAACTAATTCTGACGCCATCCACCCTGGGTATGGGTTTTTGGCAGAGAATGCGGATTTTGCACAAATGTGTGAAGATAATGAGATCCATTTTATCGGTCCTGAACCCGAAGTAATCAGGAAAATGGGTGATAAGGCACAGGCAAGATCAACGATGATAAAAGCTGGTATTCCGGTTATTCCGGGTACTGAAAGTGTATTGTCTGATTTCGAAGCTGCTAGAAAAATGGCAGTTGAAATCGGATATCCTATCATTTTAAAGGCAAGTGCCGGTGGTGGTGGTCGTGGAATGAGGATTGTTCGTGAACCCTCGGAACTTGAGAATACCTTTTTGATGGCTAGTGAGGAAGCAAGGTCAGCTTTTGGTAATCCTGATCTATATATAGAGAAACTTGTTGAGGATGCAAGGCATATCGAAATTCAAATTCTGGGTGATAATTTTGGGAATATTGCACATTTAGGTGAACGTGAATGCTCAATCCAGAGGCGTCATCAGAAATTGATTGAAGAGTCTCCATCGCCAGTAGTTGATCAAAATATGCGGGAAAAAATTGGAAAAATTGCTGTCCAAGCCGCAAAAGCAGCAAATTATTCAAGTGCTGGGACTGTGGAATTCCTTTTAGATAAGGACGAAAATTTTTATTTTATGGAGATGAATACAAGAATCCAGGTAGAACATCCGGTAACAGAAATGGTGACTGGAATAGATATTTTAAAGGAGCAGGTTGATTTAGCCTGTGGGAAGAAATTACCAGAATGGTTAAAGAAATTTAAACTAAGGGGGCATGCTATTGAATGTAGGATAAATGCAGAAGACCCTTTTAAAAGTTTTAGACCATCGCCCGGGAAAATAACTTCATTTCATGCCCCTGGCGGACCCGGTACGAGAATGGATACTCATGTCTACGCAGGCTATGAAATTCCTACAAATTATGATTCACTCTTGGGGAAATTGATCACGCACGGTAGAGATAGGGAAGAATCTCTTGCCAGAATGGAGCGTGCATTGGAAGAGACTATTATTGAAGGCGTCTCTACATCAATTCCCTTTCACCAGGCTATTTTACGTGATAGTTCATTTAGATCAGGAAATTTTCATACAGGATTTTTAGATTCTTTCCAATTTTAATAAGAATTAGATTAGGGAGGTTTATTAAATGAATATACCTGATAATTTAAAATATACTAAAGACCATGAATGGATTTTGATTGAAGGAGATACTGCTACAATAGGTATTACAGAATATGCACAGGGCGAATTAGGAGATGTTATTTTTATAGAACTTCCGGCTGTTGGAACTCATGTTTCTAAAGGTGATGCTATTGGTACTATCGAGGCTGTAAAAACTGTATCTGATATTTATGCCCCTCTTTCTGGAGAGGTGGTAGAAATTAATGAAGCAATAAAAGATGCTTCTGAATTGGTTAACAAGGATCCTTATGGTGTTGGTTGGATTGCAAAAGTTAAAATATCCGATGTATCTGAGATAAATAATTTATTAACTCCCGAAGATTATAAAAAATTGATAAGTTAATTTATGCATTATATTCCAAATACTGCTGAAGTTGAAAAAGAGCTGTTGCAAGCTATAGGAGTAAGAAGATTTGAAGACCTACTTGTAAATATTCCTGAGAAATTTTTAAAAAAGTGTCAAATTAATCTTCCGTTTCCACTTTCAGAGTTAGAGATCACGAAGTATATGGAAAATCTTGCAAGTACAAACAGACATTCTGGAAATACTGTTTCTTTTCTCGGAGGAGGAGCGTATGACCATTTTATTCCTGCTGCGGTAGATTTTTTAATAAGTCGTTCTGAATTCTATACAGCGTACACTCCTTATCAGCCTGAAGTAAGCCAGGGGACTCTTCAATCTATTTACGAATATCAGTCATTGATCTGTCAACTTACTAATATGGAAGTTGCTAATGCTTCTCTATATGATGGAGCAACTGCTCTTGCTGAAGCTGCAATTATGAGTGTAAATACTACTGGTAGAAATAAAATTTTAATTTCACCACTCATAAACCCATTTACTATAGATGTACTTCGAACTTATTTGAGTAATAGAGCGATTGAAATTGAATTATTACCCGAGTCCAGTGGCTTATCGGATTTTACTGATCTTGCAGATAATTTAAATGATAAGATCGCCGCTCTTCTTGTACAATCTCCAAATTTTCTCGGGAATATTGAAAATCTAAATGGGATAAGTAAAGTATTGGAAGATAATAAATCATTGTTAGTTGTATCTGTTGATCCCATTTCATTGAGTATATTAAAATCTCCTGGTGAGTTAGGAGCGCATATTGCAGTAGCTGAAGGGCAACCTCTGGGAATTCATCAATCTTTTGGTGGTCCCTATCTTGGAGTTATTGCTTCAAAGAAATCATTGATTCGTAAAATGCCCGGTCGTATTGTAGGGGAAACTGTTGACGTTGATGGTAAACGGGGATATGTGTTGGTTCTTCAAACTCGAGAGCAACATATTCGTCGTGAACGTGCTACCTCGAATATATGTACTAATCAAGGTTTAATGGCGTTAGCTGCGACGATTTATCTCTCTTTAATGGGTAAAAACGGCTTGAATCGGGTGGCAACTTTATGCCTGAATAACAGTCATTATTTATGTGATAGGATTACTGCTCTTCAGGGATTTGATTTAGCATATGATAATACTCCTTTTTTTAAAGAATTTGTTGTGAAAACTCCTGTACCTGCAAAAAAGATTATTGATGACGGAGTTAAAGAAAATATATTTTCAGGTATTGATTTGGGAGTTTATCGACGAGAATGGAAAAATTATTTGCTTATTGCGGTTACAGAAAAAAGAACTTGTCAAGAAATAGATGATTTTGTAAAATTTTTGTCTAAATTTTAGATGTAAATGAAAGTATTCAAAAAACTAACAAGAATTGCGGAAGAAAAAGGTGGCGGATATTTCGTTCTCATTGATCCCGATACCCGAAAGAATGATGAATTAAAGGAATTTATAAAGGAGATCTGCAACAGGGGCGTTGATGCAATTTTAGTTGGTGGAAGTCTTATTATTGATGGTGATTTTCAGAGTTCTTTGAATCTTGTAAAGGAAGCCAGCACGGTTCCTATTATCATTTTTCCCGGATCTTTACAGCAATTGTCACCTAATGCTGATGCGATTTTGTATATTTCATTAATCAGTGGAAGAAATCCAAACTATCTTTTTGGTGATCATGTCATCGCAGCGCCTTTAATTCGTAAAATGGGTATTGAACCCATTTCCACGGGGTATATGTTATTTGAGTCGGGTGGAACGACTACTGCAGAATTTATAAGTAATACTAAGCCACTTCCAATTAATAAACCCGAGATTGCGATGGCTCATGCCCTTGCAGCTCAATATATGGGTATGAACACAGTTTACCTTGAAGCAGGAAGTGGTGCAGACCATTCAGTTCCCACAAAAATTGTAAAAGCCGTAAGCAGCTATATAGATATTCCTGTTATTACGGGAGGCGGTATAAAAACTCCGGATGATGCAAGATCAAAAGTAGAAGCAGGGACTACCTTTGTCGTTACGGGGAATGTTCTTGATGATCCTGAAAATTTTGAGCTGATCGATGAATTTATTCGTGCCATCCATTTCAAGGAATTTTCTTAGTGGCTGATAAAGAATCCGGAAATTCCTTGATAAAAAATATAACTGCCCAGTTAGAGGATAGTGCAAGTGTAAAACGTAAAATGATGGTTTCTTGTGTTGATTCTATTGTATCAGCTGCAAAATTAATGATAGGAACTATAAAATCCGGTGCAAAAATTTTACTGTGTGGCAATGGAGGCAGTGCAGCTGATTCCCAACATCTTGCCGCTGAATTGGTTTCCAAATTGAAATTGGAGAGGTCAGCAATACCGGCAATTGCATTGACAACAAATACTTCTACATTAACTGCTGTTGCAAATGATTATGATTTTTCCCAGATTTTTGTGAGACAGCTGGAAGCGTTTGGTAAAAGGAATGACCTTCTTATTGGAATCAGTACAAGTGGTAATTCAGAAGATGTGTTAAAAGCAGTTGATTATGCTCATAAAAATGGATTAAGGACAATTGTGATAACTGGCGGGAATGGAGGGAATTTAGCCGGTAAAGGAGATGTAGATATTATTGTTCCATCTGAAGATGTCCAGAGAATTCAGGAGGCTCATATAACGGTTGGGCATATTTTGTGTGATATATTAGAACAATCCATTTTTGGAAATAGATGATAGTAGATACCTTGAATGCTGAAGATAGTACAAGATTTTATAAATTATTTAAAGATAGAACGCAACCTCGCCGATAATACCGTTGATGCTTATCGAAATGACTTAGAACGATATAGTCAGTTTTTGTTAGATAGGCAGATATCAAATCCAAAATTAGTTTCTCTCTCTGACATACAGGATTTTATTAATTGTCTTACGGAACTAGGTTTATCAGCAAGCAGTTTAGCCAGAAACTTTTCTTCTATTAGGTCTTTTCATAAATTTATGTTAGTTGAAAATTTAACTGAAGCAGACCCAACTGAGTTGCTTCAAACTCCAAGACTACCCCGACGGCTGCCACGTGTTTTGGACTTACATGAGATTGAGCTTATTCTCAGTATAATTGATGTTACGAAAAATAAAGGAATTCGAGATAAAGCAATTATTGAGACTTTGTATTCTACAGGAGTTCGTGTATCAGAACTAATTGAAATTAAAATGCAGGATATTTTTTTACATCAGAAAGTTTTAAGAGTTTTTGGAAAAGGCTCAAAGGAGAGAATAGTTCCTTTCGGGAACAGAGACGCTAAAGAGATAAAGAATTACATTACTGCTGTTCGTTCTCTCCTTGCCAGATCACAAAAATCTAAAGATTGTCTTTTCCTGAATATGAGAGGTGCCCCACTATCAAGAATGGGTATCTGGAAAATTATTCAAGAGTACGTCCGGCTTGCAGGTATTAGGAAAAAGATAAGTCCTCATGTTTTCCGTCACTCTTTTGCGACTCATCTCTTAGAGGGTGGTGCAAACCTCAGAGATGTTCAGGAAATGTTAGGACATTCCGATATATCAACTACTCAAATATATACTCACCTTGACAGGGAGTACCTTATAGAACAGCATCGCACATTTCATCCGAGGTGGTAATGAATTTTCAGAATATAGTTTTACTTATTCCCCCTATTTTATTAGCATTAACATTCCATGAATATATGCATGGATACACTGCTTATAGATTGGGAGATCCAACTGCTAAATATGCAGGTAGATTAACATTTAATCCTCTTGCTCATCTTGATCCTATTGGAACGTTGATGGTATTTCTTGTTCATTTTGGATGGGCTAAACCTGTGCCGGTGAATCCTTCGTATTTTCATGATCCTAAAAGAGATATGTTGATTGTATCGGTTGCCGGACCTGCTGCTAACATGGTTTTGGCTTTATTAAGTGGAATATTGGTCCGGTTTGTACGTGCAGGAGCTCTTAGCTTTTTACCACAGTTTATTCTTCAACCTATTTATATAATGCTTATATTGAGTTTGCAGATAAATATAGCTCTGGCAATTTTCAATATAATTCCATTACCCCCGCTTGATGGCTCAAAAATATTGTATGGAATGTTACCACATAAATATGATTATATAATTGATGATGTTGAGCGGTATGGTCCGTTTATTCTAATGGGTGTAATTCTTTTTGGATGGATGACGAAAATATCTATTATAGGTGCTTTTATCAGTCCATTCATAAACTTTTTTTCCAACATTTTTGGAGGTGTATGATGGTTATGTATAAACCTCGAAAGTTTTCAATAAAAGATAAGCGGGCTGAGAGGAAAAATAGGAGAGTGCATTTTGATCGCTTAAGAAGGGATCCGAAAAAGATGGTGAAGCCTCTCTGGTGGCTTCTTTTATTAACTATGATCATTTTAGCAATAATGTTTTACCTGAATAGAATCGCTTAGAAATTTTATATGAAAATATTTAAACGTTCACGGAGTTATGGATTAATGGATTAATGGATTGATGAATGTTATGCCAAAAGTACCGATTTTTGCGAATGTACTTCTATTGGAGCGCATTCAAAAGATTAAAGAGTTAAAGGTGGGAAAGTGAGCAGGTGAAAGAGAAAGAAGATTGAAAGAAAAGATACAATATCATTGGCAATTAGAAGTGTATAAAATGTCAGTTGCGGTTGCGATGAGGATTTTTGAGATATTAAGAAATTTTCCAAAAGAGGAAAAATATTCCTTGACGGATCAGATAAGGCGCTCTTCCCGTTCAGTCTCTTCTAATATTACTGAAGTCTGGCGAAGGAGACGATACGAAGGAGCTTTCATTGACAAATTAAATATCTCCGAAAGTGAAGCAGCAGAAACGCAGGTTTGGCTTGAGTATGCTGTCAAATGTAAATATCTTGACAGAGAAATTGGTATAGAATTAAATAAGATTTACGATAATATCATCGGAAAATTAGTCAATATGGCGAACGACACAAAACTGTGGTTACTAAAGGCAAAAATGAGTCCCGATAGGTATCGGGAAGATACTGATGTATAGCTCAATGGGTTACACAGTTGATTTTTTTTTCGCTTTCTCACTTTCACACCTGCTCACATGCTCTGGGGAGTTGTCAAGAGTCAGGATAATTAATGATACTGCCTTAGAGAGATCCGTGAACGTTTACTACATAACCTTATCTGAGGAAATAATTTTACTTTTAATTGGCAAATATAGGAGATGTTTATGCCGGAAATTATTGAATGTGTTCCAAATTTTAGCGAAGGACGCGATCTCAATGTAATAAAAGCAATTACCGATGCTATTGAATCGGTAGATGAGGTAAAGCTACTGGATGTCGATCCCGGAGCGGATACCAATCGAACAGTAGTGACATTTATAGGTACAAGAAAAGGGATATTAGAGGGAGCGTTTGCCGGAATCGCAAAAGCTGCTGAAGTAATTGATATGCGTAAACATACCGGAGCTCACGCACGGTTGGGTGCTACAGATGTATGTCCACTTGTGCCCATTTCAGGAATTAGTGAAGAAGGGTGTATTGAACTTTCGCATGAACTGGCAAAGCGTGTTGCAGAAGAACTGAAAATCCCAATATATCTTTATGAAAAGTCTGCTCAATCACCTGATCGTGAGAATCTTGCTAATATCAGGAGTGGTGAATACGAGGGCTTGGCTGAGAAACTTAAAGACCCACACTGGGCACCTGATTACGGTGGGGCAGTTTTTAATGCAAAGTCCGGTGCCACGGTTATTGGTGTACGTGAGTTTTTAATTGCCTATAATGTCAACTTAAATACGAGTGATAGAAAATCAGCGCATGATATTGCATTAACCATTCGGGAAAAAGGCAGATTAAAGCGGGATGAAAAGGGGAAAATCATCCGAGATAAAAACGGCATAGCACTACGCCAGCCTGGCACATTGAAATCAACTAAGGCTGTCGGTTGGTATATTGATGAATATAAAATGGCGCAAGTATCAATCAATTTGACTAATTACAAAGTAACTTCTACTCATGAAGTATTCGAAGAGATAAGACGTATCGCGATAAAAAAAGGTATGCGTGTAACTGGCTCCGAGGTGGTTGGATTAATTCCAAAGGAAGCAATGTTAATGGCGGGACGATATTATCTTAGAACCCAGGGAAAATCGGAAGGAGTACCGGAAAGCGAATTGATCCGTTCCGCGATTCAATCAATGGGTTTGAATGATGTTGCACCTTTTGATCCTGTAAAAAAAATCATTGAATATCAATTTAAAGAATTTGAGAAACCACTTATTGATATGACGGTAAGGAATTTTGCAGATGAACTTTCTACTAATTCACCTGCTCCCGGTGGCGGAAGTGTTTCGGCTCTGTGTGGTTCTTTAGCAGCAAGTCTTATCGCTATGGTTGCAAATTTGACATATGGTAAAAAGGGTTACAAACAGCAGTTTAAGAAAATGAATGATCTGGCTATTGAGGCACAGCATCTTAAAGATGAATTGTTGCGTTTTGTTGATCTTGATACCGTCGCTTTTAATAAAGTTATGGATAGTTTTCGTTTACCTAAGAGGACAGAGGAAGATAAAGCAGGGAGAGCACAGGCAATTCAGAATGCGACAAAAGAAGCTACAATTGTACCTTTATCCGTGATGAAAACAACATTTAGAGTTTTGGGTCTTGTGGATACCGTTTCAAAATACGGAAATGTTAATTCCATCAGTGATGCCGGTGTTGCAGCTCTTGCGGTAAGTGCTGCTGTGAAAGGGGCAGGATTTAATGTATTAATCAATTTGCCGGGAGTTGAGGATAGAGAATTTTGTAATAGAATGCGCAGTGAAGTGGCTGAGCTGAATGAAGATACTCAGAGGATAGTTAGAAGAATTGTGAAGAGAGTAGAGAAGAAAATTGCAGAAATGTAGAAATAAAATTTTTCCCGCGAAACACACGAAAAACTCGAAAAAGATTGGTTGGAGTAAGAGTGTGACTGAGATTATTTATCCTGATGAAAGTTATGATATAATTAAAGAATGTTTTGATTTTTATAGAAAAAAATAAATGTTTTAGGTTTATTTCGTGTGTTCCGCGGGCCACAAAAACATTATGTCGAAAATAAGAATTCTCTCAGAGCGACTTACAAATAAAATAGCAGCGGGCGAGGTAGTTCAGCGTCCGGCATCTATAGTAAAAGAATTGGTTGAGAACAGTATTGATGCCGATTCTACCGAAATTACCGTAG
The DNA here is from genome assembly GCA_016782645.1 of Fidelibacterota bacterium. GTDB lineage: Bacteria > Fidelibacterota > UBA2242 > UBA2242 > UBA2242 > BS750m-G69. Next base: position 9,936 of record JADHYC010000049.1, read on the forward strand.
TAATAAAAAATGGAGGGAAATCTCTCTGCTATGTTATAGATAATGGCGAAGGGATGTCAAAAGATGACCTTCTCCTGGCTTTTGAGAGATACGCTACGAGCAAAATTTCCACTGTGAACGATCTTTTGGATATCAGGACTTTAGGTTTCCGGGGTGAGGCATTAGCAAGTGTCTCTGCTGTCTCAATAGTTGATGCAATTTCGACTCTTCAAGGGGCTGATACAGGATATGAATTGAGAATTGATGGTGGAAAATTTTGCGATATTAAACCTCATAGTCCCAAACCAGGTACATCAATATCTGTGCGAAATCTTTTTTACAATGTTCCAGCCCGAAGGAAATTTCTTAAAAGCAAAGAAGTTGAATTCCGCAATATTGTTGAAATAATGCGCAAGTTTGCCATGATTCATCCGTGTATTAGATTTACTTTGATTCATGATGAAAAGGAGATATTCAGACTCAGGACAGAGAAAGCTAAGGAGCGGATTGAACACCTGTTCTCTTCGGAATATGGAAAGAATTTGTTACCGATTGAAAGTAAAAGTGACATGTTAAGTGTGTCGGGTTTTATTGGGAATTTAAACCTTATTCGGGCAAGAAGAGGAGAACAATATTTTTATGTAAATAATCGTTTTGTGACAGATCGCTATATGAATCATGCAATCATTTCAGGATATTCAGGACTTCTATCACGTGGAGAATTTCCGTTTTACTGTATTCATCTTATCATACCCCCTGAGATGGTTGATGTAAATGTTCATCCGACTAAGATGGAAGTGAAATTCCAAAATGAAAGTATGGTATACCAGTTTCTAAAGAGTTCTGTTGAGGAAAGTCTTAAAGAGGTTACTCGAGTTATTCCGGATTTGGAAAAGTTTTCACCGAGCAGCTATTATTCACCTCCGCCTATTCCCGGAAAAAAAGGAAGAATAGATACTAAGAGAGCAACAGCGCCAACGACCGATTTTGAGAAGAGTGTTCGGAAGGAAGGTGTACCTCCACATAGCGAAATTCCAATGCATTTTTCGCGTAAAGTAGATCAAAGAAAATGGTCGGAGCGAGCTGAACGATTTCTTGAACAGGGTAAATTCCCATCAGATTATACTTTTCAAGTAGATGTACCTTTATATCAGTTTCACAATAAGTATATTATAAGCCAGGTGAAATCCGGTTTGGTGATTATAGACCAACATGTGGCGCATGAGCGGATTTTGTATGAAGAAGCGATGGAATCTATGGAAAAGGAGGAGTGGAAAGCACAGCAGCTGCTCTTCCCACAAATTGTTGAATTATCGGTCACGGATTTTTCAACACTTCTCGAAATTTTACCTTTTTTAGAAAAAATGGGCTTCCGTATAAAAGAGTTTGGTAAAAATACAATTGCCATTGAAGCAGTTCCCGCTGGCATGAAGTGGGGAAATGAAGGAACTATCATAAAAGAGATACTCGATAATTATCAGGATTTTGGTACGAAAGAGACAAATGTACAATCCAAAGTTGCTGCTTCTTTTTCCTGTAAAGCTGCTATAAAATCAGGTGATTCACTAACGGAAGAAGAGATGCGGAATTTGGTTGATAGATTATTTGCTACGAAAAACCCCTATTTTTGCCCACACGGTCGTCCTATTATAATAAACTTAACTATGAAAGAACTCGATAAAAGGTTTGAACGAGCTTAGAGATAGTAGGCAGTAGGCAGTAGGTAGTTGGCAGTAAACAATCAACAATCAGTAATCATAAATCATCAATCTAAAATTCCATTTATCGTTGGACCAACTGCTGTTGGGAAGACAAACACTGCCATTGAGTTAGCAAAAATGTTAAATGGTGAAATAATTTCTGTAGATTCTCGTCAGGTATATCGTGGAATGGACGTCGGAACGGCAAAACCTTCTCTACGACATCAGAAAGAGATCCCTCATCACCTCATTGATATTTTAAAGCCAGATGAAGTGATCAGTGCTGGTAAATTTAGAAAAATTGCGATTGAAACAGTTAATTCCATTTTATCAAGAGGTAAACTGCCAATTTTTGTCGGAGGCTCCGGTCTTTACATTAGTACAGTTTTAAAAGGCATTTTTGAAGAAAGCCAAACTGATGATAGGATCAGGAAGAAAATTAAAGAAGAATTGAAAGAAAAAGGAGTTGTCGCTCTGTATAATCGTCTTGTTGATATTGATCCTGAATCAGCAGTGAAAATTCATATTAATGATATAAAACGTATTACAAGAGCGCTGGAAATCTATGAGATCACGGGAAAAACACCCAGCGAACATTATAAAAGTCAAAAAACCAATCCACCATTTCCTTATCGTATCTTCGTCCTTAATATGGAACGTGAGAATCTTTATAAGCAAATAGATTCACGTGTGGATAAGATGATTGAAGATGGTTTAGTTGAAGAAGTAAAACAACTTCTAGACGCAGGATACAGGCGAGATTTAGATGCATTATTGACTCTGGGCTATCGTGATGTAATTGTTTATTTAGATGGTCAATGCTCAAAAGAAGAAATGATTGAAAATATTAAGCAAAATACTCGCAAATATGCCAAGCGTCAGCTTACATGGTTCCGGAACCAACTTGAAGCGATGTGGATAGATGTTACTCCTGGTGAGCCTCCAGGGGAAATCGCAAAAAGGATTATAAAAGAAATAGACGGCTTGTCAGGAATTAAAACGGTGTGAACAATTGAGAAAGTTATTGAAACTGCTTTGAAAGATGCGGGAATCAATAAGAAGGTGGGAATACAATCTTTGTGTCATTCAATTGTGTCGAGTACATTCCCTCGGGATAAAAAATTTATTAGAAAGTGGGGTTGATCCGGGATATATTCAAGAATTACTTGCTTCATTAAATAGTGAACATCTAACGGGAACAAGACATGAGAATTCGAAAGTGTGTAGACATATACAGTGGAAATGGGATAATATGTCTACCTCATACTCAACCTAAAGGAAATATATGTCTACTCTTAGATATACACTAACGTTAGCTGTAAATTAAAAAAAAGGATATTACCCATGAATAAGGAAATGATTAATTACATTATATTAATAGCAATTACCTTTTCTATTGCCATTATTCTATCACTGATTTTAAGAAAACTTTTAAGCTTATTTATATCAAAATATGCTAAGAGATTGAAAACTGACCCTACTAATTTTTCGTTTATTAAGAATTCAGTTGGGTTTTTAATATATACATCGGCAATAATATTTATTTTTTACAAAATACCATATTTGAAATCCCTTGGCACTGCTCTTTTTGCAGGTGCCGGTATATTAGCTGTTGTTGTTGGATTTGCTTCACAAAAAGCATTTGCTAATATTATTAGCGGAATATTTATATTAATTTCTAAGCCATTTAAAATGTCTGATATAATAGAGTTTACCGACGGAAAAAAAGGAGTTGTTGAGGAAATTACCCTCCGACATACAATAATTAAAGATTACGAAAATAGGAGAATAATTATCCCTAACAGCATCATCAGTGAAGAGACTATTATCAATAGTAGCATACAAGATGAAAAGATTAAGAAACACATTGTATTCTCAATTAGTTATGATTCAGACATTGATAAAGCAATTGAAATAATTCGCGATGAAGCTCAAAATCACCCCTTTATTATTGACAACCGGAATGATCAAGAAAAAGCAGATAACAAACCTATTGTAAATATTCGTGTTGTTTCCCTCTCAAACTTTTCAGTTGACTTAAAAGCTTATGTATGGACAAGTGGAAATGATAATGCATTTATTCTCAAATGCGACCTGCTAAAATCGGTGAAACATAGATTTGACAAGGAAGGAATTGAAATTCCATTTCCTTACAGGACAATAGTTTATAAAAAGGATTTAAAAGATGGCCAAGAAAATACTTAATAGGAAAAAACTGAACCCTTTAACACCTGTATTTACCGGAAATGAATACGAAGCGATATTTAAAAACGTGAAAGTATTACGATTAAAAGACAATGAAATAGTGACGAATGAATAAAAAAAGCCAATAACAAAAGCTATGCCCAATAAGGGCTTTAGTGGCAAATTGAAAGTAAATACAATTAATGAACTTACATACTAACTTGAAGCGGAAGTACAATAAATGCCAAACGGCTCTTATAGCCAAACCGATATATGAAATTGACTATGCTTTCCAAATTAGTCTTAAAGGAGAATAAAAAATGGAAATTGTAAAAATAATTCTTTTAGGTCTTGGTGTTTTAATCGGAATCATTTTGCCTTATTTAGTCGTAATTATCTTTTTTCCCATACTTTCCGCACCTAAACAATCCATGCTAAATATCAAACAACTGGACAAAAAACCGCCGAAGTGCAGAAAAGATGTAAGCTTTGAAGTGGGAAACACAGCTTTAAGTGCCTGGGTGTATTTGCCTGAAAATTTATCTACGCCGGTTGCTTGTATTGTTATGAGCCATGGTTTTGGTGGTACAAAGGATATGATTTTGGAATCATATGCTTTACGTTTTGTGGAAGCCGGGATGGCAGTACTTGCCTTTGATTACCGGTATTTTGGTGAAAGTGAGGGCGAGCCCAGACAGATGTTTATGATTTCCTACCAACTGGAAGATTATAAAGCGGCGATCGAGTACGCTCGTAACCTTAAGGAGATTGATTCTGACAAGATTGCTCTATGGGGCACCTCTGCCAGTGGAGGTTATGGCATGGTGATCGCTGCTCGGGATAAAAAAATCGCCTGTATTGTGGGGCAATGCCCGGCACTGGATAGTCAAGAGGATGGCAAGTTAGCTTTAAAGAGAGAAGGTATAGGATTCTTTCTTCGTCTATTTATGCATGCCCAACGTGATATGGGGAGGTCAAGGTTTGGTCTTTCACCTCACAAAATACCTATTGTCGGAAGACCCGGAACCCTTGCTGTGATAACAGCCCCCGGTGCATTTGATGGCTATTCAAAGCTTGTCCCGGCAAGTTTTGTAAATGAAGTCTGTGTCCGCGGACTGCTTAGGACCCACGGTCACAATCCGATTGACTATGCCAAAGATGTACAATGTCCGGTACTGCTCCAGATATGTGAAAAAGACAACTTAGTCTCAAAGAACTCATATTTAAAGACTGCAAAAATATTGGGCAACTATGCAGAAGTGAAAAAATATCCTATCGGTCATTTTGATATCTATATGGGAGAGAACTTTGAAAAAGCAGTAAATGATCAGATTGCGTTTTTTAAAAAGGGCTTTTCAAAATAATATGAGTGAGAATATAGCACTGATAATTAGAATAAATTGGATATGGCACAGTTAACTTCATATAACAGCGGATATGAGGAAAATAAATTACTCCCTACGGTCGCAGCTCCTTATATAACGATGGGGACATTTGCAAAACTACTTTGATAAGAATAACTTCCTGGTAAGAAAATGGCTGATCAGGCGCTAAATCGGTATGAAAATGTTGACAAAACCGGAATCAATAAGAATTCAGAAGCAGGTAAACATATACAGTAAAAATGGGATAATATGTCTATCTCATACTCAACCTAAAGGAAATATATGTCTACTCTTAGATATACACTAACGTTACCTGCAAGGCAAAAAATCAATAAAATCCTCAACAGGAAACATCCAAAATGTTCATATAATGAAACAAATTAAAGTACGTATACAAAATTCGTGCATGTTAATTATGGTGGTGTTGGTATTGTTTCAACCATCTGCATCCGGACAAACATTCAATAAAAGTATTTCTGCAGAATTGTCTTCCGGGTGTTCAGTTTTTACAATATCCAAAAACAACCAAGTCTTCTTTGGTGGAAATGATGATTATATCAATCCTGATTCATACTATTGGGTTGATCCGGGCGATGATCAGCATTATGGCGCAATATGGATTGGTCAACCGGATAATGTTCAGCAAGGGATTAACTTACATGGTCTTGCCTATGACGCTAACGGATTGCCGAGTATTGACGTTAATCCTCATAATGAACGACTGATGTTCGAAGGTGGCTATACAAGTTATCCTATTCAGATTTTACGGCAATGTAGTACGGTTGATGATGTAATCACATGGATAAAAACACATCGGTGGCATTCCTTTATGCACGATCAATTACATTTTGCAGATTCAACCGGTGATGCTGTGATCATTAGTGTAGGAGCAGACGGAGAACTGGTTTTTACCCGTAAACCATCGGGAAACGGATTCCTGGTATCTACCAATTTCAATGTAGCCCAACCATCCAATGGTTTCGGTTACCCCTGCTGGCGCTATAATAGGGTGCAGGAGATGCTGAGTGATTTAGTAAATCAAGAAGAACAGCTTACAGTTGAGGATGTGACCGGTGTGTTAGATGCGGTTCATGTAGAAGGTGTTGTCAGTTGGACAATAGAATCACTTTTAGCAGATTTGTCAAATGGTATTGTGTACATATATTATTTCTACCAGTTTGATAATCCCATTGTACTAAATGTAAAAGAAGAGGTTGCCAACCCAAGAGATCCCGGGCCTTTAAGCAAGCTTTTCCCTGACGAAGTAAGACAAGAAGCTGCAGAACGATATCAACAGATTCAGGACAAATCTAAACGTTGTGGATTGTTCGGCATGATCTGGACAACTCTGGTATTTCTATGTACATTATTGTTTTTCTTTCTCTCACGAAACAACAGACAAGGACTCAGGTATTGGTTGCCGGCAATAGTTATCTTAGGTCCGTTAGCTTTTGTGTTATGGTTAATAATTGGACAAGAATATAAGAAATCTAAACTGAGAGCTACACTAATTGAAACAATAGGTGACGTAATGCCCTCTGTTTTTACTTTCGTGATAATACTTTTTACTTTAATAAAAGTGCTTGCGTTACAAGAGACTTGGTTATTACAAATTTTAATTTATTTAATAATGCCCGTTTTGTTGCCTTGGATATTATTTCACGGGCTTCTGCTCACCGGTGTTTTGGGTGAAAAACACAGGTATTTTCTCGTCCGACGATTTCCGCATGTATTGGTAGTGACTAATCTTGCCTTTGGCGGTATAAGCATAGTAGCAATACCATTGGTAAATCAAAGTTTTTTAATTTGTTCAATAATGCCTTTATCTGCTTGGACTGTTATAGTATTTTGGATTATTGTTGTTATTGGTTCGCTTCCTGGAGGAGTGTTGGTTTTTCTTTATGAACGTTGGGTTGTAAGACAAGGTTTTCATACATGGAATGTTGCCGTATGGAAAAAAGGAGATGTGAGTACTCCTTTCTGGCGTAAATTGTGGTGGTGGTTATTGCTAAGCTATATAGCTCTATTTGCCGGCCTTACAATGGGTGTTATCCTTCAACAGTAAATAATATTAATTAAAAATGCCCTGCAGGTAACAATGTATAAAAATAATATCCGAAATAGCAGAAAATTAGAGGGCTGTAGTCCGCTTCACTTTTTTATTAACATGATTAGGATGTGCAACGAAGTCGCCTACTTTTCATATACCTAACGTTGTGCGTAATAGCGCCATAACTAAAATATATATCATTAGGATAATACAATGGAAAATGAAATAGAAAATACTATTCAAAATTATGAAACAGAAATATCTACTTATGAATGCCTTACTCAATTTAGAGAATCATTGCTTAATTCTATTATCAAGTCATTAAGTATTCATGCTGAAAGCAACGGATTAGATGCTGGTTGTGGAATTGGCTTTGTTACAAAATTGCTTGCTGAAACTGTTGGAGAAAATGGACATGTAATTGGCTTAGATTTATCTAAGGATTTTATTCATTATGCTAAAAATAATAATCAAACATATAATATTCAATTTATAGAAGGGAATGTTAATTCGCTACAATTTGATGATAATTCATTTGATTGGTTATGGAGTGTTGATACAATATGGCCCGGTCCAAAAGAATTAGGTTGCCCGGCTGAAAATCCATTGCCAATAATTAAAGAATTTAATCGTGTAATTAAACCAGGTGGTTCTGTTTTCATATTATTTTGGTCCTCGCAGAAATTACTACCGGGTTACCCATTACTTGAAGCTCGACTTAATACAACATCTTCAGCTACGGCACCATTTATTAACGGAATGGAACCAAAAAATCACATATTAAATGGAAGATATTGGCTGGAAAAGGTTAATTTTAAGGATATTATAGTAAAGACTTATTTGGGAGATATTATTGCTCCTTTAAGCAAAAATGATCGACATGCTTTAAATATCTTATTTGAAATGTTTTGGGGAGAATCACAATCTGAAGTCAGTAAAGGTGATTGGAAGGATTTTAAAAGACTATGTGATCCAAATTCAGATGATTATATTTTAAATAATCAACATTACTATGGTTTTTATACATATACATTATTTAAAGGAACAAAGTAAAGTGAATATGGCACTACTACGCACAACAGCGAATAGCCAGCTACACTTCGCTTCGCCCAAATTGCCTTCACTTCGTTACGGCAACTTCAGGTATTCGCGGAACGTTATTGGAAATTGCGAGCCCAACAAAAATGGTAGGATAGAAAAGACTATATAATATAATTATGGAAGTAACAAACATGTGGATGTACATAATTTGTTCAGGTATTTGGATTGGTTTTATTTTGCATTGGATAACTAGTTCAATTCCAAAACGTAGAATTTTCGAAATATATGCAGGATGTAGCATAAGTATTTGTTTGACACTACTAATTTTTGGCTTATTCGGTTGGTATCAGAAAGCAATATCACAAGTTTTGCAAGTTATTGGAAGTGTTCTAATCTGTATAACAATTGCATTAGCCTTAATTACATTCGTTACTTTTAGGAGTAAAGGTAAACCCAAAAAAGGGATTGAGGAGACAACTGTTTTGATTGAAGGAACCATATTTGGAGTAATTCGTCATCCACTTTATTTAGGATTTGCTCTATGGGGAATTGGTCAGATATTAGTTATCCAAACGGTTGTTTCTACGATATTGGGTATTGTGGCAATATTTTGTTCCTGGATGGCATCCAGAAAGGAGGATGAATTTAACATCAAGAAATTTGGAGATAGTTATAGAGAGTATATGAAAAAGGCTCCCATGTGGAATGTTTTTAAAAGATTAAGAAAATGACGAACTCGCAACTCTTCGCCACTTTGTGGCTCGGTCTCGGCTTCGCCGAGACTCCGATAACAGCGGATAAAA
>JADHYC010000008.1 GCA_016782645.1 Fidelibacterota bacterium
ATATTATCAAAGAAGACAATCTCTTACCCGCTGTTTGCGGACGTGTTTGTCCTCAGGAAGTTCAATGCGAACTTACTTGCATACTGGGGAAAAAGTATAAACCTGTATCTATCGGCAGACTGGAAAGGTTTGCTGCTGATTATGAAATGGCACACAGAGAATTCGAGATGCCTAAAGTACTTCCCAAAAATGGCAAAAGTGTTGCGCTTTTGGGAAGTGGTCCTGCTAGTTTAACTTGTGCCAGTGACCTTATCAAATGGGGATATGATGTTACTATATATGAAGCTCTCCATGAATTAGGTGGCGTTCTTGTTTATGGTATTCCTGAATTTCGATTACCTAAAGCTCTGTTAAAAAAGGAAATCGGCAATCTTGAAAAAATGGGTATAAAATTTATTAAAAATTTCATTGTTGGAAAGACTCTTACCGTTGATGAATTGCTAAACAAAGAGGGGTACGATGCGATATTCATTGGAGCAGGAGCCGGCTTGCCCTGGTTTATGAATATCCCTGGTGAAAATTTGAATGGTATATATTCAGCAAATGAATATTTGACCCGTGTAAACCTTATGAAGGCTTACGATTTCCCTAATGTAGATACACCTATCAAAATAGCCAAAAAGGTAGTTGTTGTTGGTGGCGGAAATGTGGCAATGGATTCCGTAAGGACAGCAAAGAGACTCGGAGCAGAGAGAGCAATTGTGTTATATCGTCGTACTGAAAAGGAAATGCCTGCCAGGGATGAGGAGATTCAACATGCAAAAGAAGAAGGGATAGAATTCCATTTACTAACAGCTCCTATTGAATACATTGGTGACGATGACGGATGGGTTAAACAGGCAAGATGTATTCGTATGGAGTTGGGGGAACCTGATGCTTCGGGTCGTAGAAGACCCATTCCTATTGAAGGTTCCGAATTTCTTTTTGACATTGAACTGGGCGTTGTTGCAATTGGCAATGGCTCAAATCCACTAATTTCTCAGACTATTCCGGATTTAAAATGTAACAAATGGGGTAATATTATTGCCGATCTTAAAACGGGAAGGGCATCTAAAAAAGGAGTTTTTGCAGGTGGTGATATCGTTAGAGGTTCTGCAACGGTTATATTGGCGATGGGAGACGGACGTGTTGCAGCTAAGTCGATTGATAAGTATTTAAAAACCGGCGTTTGAGAAACCTGAAATGAATAGTGGGCATTTATTAACCTGATGAAGAATTTCAAATCCTAAATCTTCAGCGATTATAAAGTATATAGTAATTGTACTAAAAATGGATTTATTTTTCTTATTCATTAGTAGTTGAATTCAATATAAAATGAGAGCAATTAATATCAAGTTTTTAATTATTTATAATCTCACGGTTTGAAGAAGGAAAATTTGAAATAAAAAACACCAGCACTTCATTCTTTGTTCTTTTTATATTCATTTTTACTACCTTTAAGCACTACGTATACCCCAAGAGAAATAATTAAAGCCGGGAAAAAGTATCTCCAACCAAATCTAAATACTTGCTCAAATACATTATTAAAATACCACATTTCTCTCATAAAAAATAATATACCAATTATAATTAAAATAATACCCCAAAACATCCGAGTGTTACTGTTAATAGCTTTTTTACTTCCATCAACCTTTATTTCTTCAGTCCTTCCATGATTAAAATCTTCAGGCTCTATAGGAATAATTATCCATGCAATAATATATGCAAGCACACCTACGCCACCGAGCAAAAGAATAAACCATATTACTCGAATAATTACAGGATCAATATCAAAATATTCTCCAAATCCGCCACAAACACCACTTATTATTTTCTGAGTTTTACTACGATAGATTCTTTTCATCTTACTTCTCTCCCCTTTCTATTGTCCCATCAGAATAACTTAAAGATTGATTACTATATTGCCTACTGCTTACCGCCACTGCTCCTATTATCTCCCTTTCTTATCTCTTTGGAGATAGCGTCAACCCTGCGTATAGGATCTGCTAAACGATATTTACTGCAACATTTCAATACTAAATTTGCAGCACTTTCAACATTATATTTATTACCAGGTGATACAAACAGTGGTTTACAATTATCTTTACTTCTTAAAACAACTCCCACTTCTTCTCCCTTAAAAACCAATTTCGATAAACTACCTTTTTTTGCAGCGGGTTCTTCGTACATTCCAACGAGCCTGGATTTTGCGCAACCAATTGAAGGAATATCGTAAAGAACACCCAAATGTGCCGCCAGCCCAAACCTTCTTGGATGGGCAATTCCCACACCATCAACAAGTAGAACATCAGGTTTAATATCAACTTTTTCAAAGAGTGGCAAGAGCATTGGAATTTCTCTAAAACTCAAATAACCCGGCACATAAGGGAAATTAACTCTATCTTTTCTTGTATAAATAACTTCTTCTTTGATTCTAATAAGTCCATCTGAGTTGTCATATCTAATAGAGAAAATTCCTAAAACTGCATATCCTTGCTTGTCCCAACGAGTATATGACACATCTACGGCTGCCAAGAGTATAACTTTCTTTAAAAATGGTTTTAGTAGAACTCTCTTGCTTAGAGAAAGTTGTATCTCTTTTGCTTGTTGAATTGTAACATTCCAGGGATGGCTAATGACTGCTTCCATATTTCACTTTATTAAGTGAAAAACAAATTGAATAAAATTCTCTAATATTCTCTTACTCTTTACAACCTCTTTACTGGCTTTCAGTATTTCGTCCGGCTGCGGAATAAAAAGCGGATTCCGAAAATGTTCGAATTTTAATAAACTCCAATTCTGTTTAATGTAAAATTCCATGATTTGTTTATTATATTCAGGATGAAACTGTAAAGTATAAATAAAATTTCCATATCTTGTCGCTTGAAATTGTGTCTGTTCATTCCACGCCAAAGATATTACTCCATCACCAATCTTTGACACAACATCTACATGCGAGGAGTAAACTTTAACCTTTCCTCCAGATAATCCTTTAAAAATTGGGTCTGTAATTCCATCTATTGTAAGTTGAATTTTTGATACACTAATTTCAGGACCAAGCGGATTTGTAATAACTTCACCTACTAAAATTTTATTGATTACTTGATGTCCAAAACAGATTCCAAGAGTAGGGATTTTATGCTCAATAATATTTTCAATCACTCGCTTCATTCCATCAAGATATTGATAATGCTGTGTTAACGTCGCATGTGCTCCGGTTAGTATTATTCCCTGAAAAGATGCAATTTTTCTAGGTTCAATCTGAGCAACTGATTTTATTTTCCATCGAATATTTTGATTATTAACTGATTGCCTGATCCACAAATCAAAATCACCTATTTGTGATTTCAATTTCCTGTATGTTGAACCCATTTTTATGATCAAAATGATCGGGGATTTCATAATGCTTTTACTTCTCTCTATACGAATCCTATTAACTGATGAAAGTTTTAAAAATTAAAAGTATTTATCAAGAAATATTTATCTTATTTATTGGAATCCAGGAACCAGTAGTGAAATTCATTTTTCTTTCAGGATATTTGTCCAATACGGTTTTCAAGGTCGAAGATTCCCATTCTTGCCGCTCTTTATCTATTATTTTACTACCTAACATGATATTTTTTCTCCATCTTCATTAATAATTTATTGATAATTCTAAAGGGAAATAAAAGATTTGATTAATCCATTTTAATCGGTTAAAAAATGATCAGGAATAATGTCAAAATATATGCCAATTTTAAAAATTATTCAAATTACATTTTCACTATATTAATAAAAATTAAAATAAATATTAATCTTGCTATATTAAAGTGAACACCAAGATAAGTTACTAAATTGTTGAAGATAAATAAAGAGAGGTGTCCATGGGAGGAATTAAAAGAATAAGAAAATTTAGTAAAGAATAATATAAGATTGAAGCAGTCCAATTGGCAATGGGTCTTGGATGAAGTGTTAGTGAAGTTACGGACAATGATTAGGACTAGATAGAGAGATGCTTTACAAATGGAGAAGAGAATTCAGGGCAAATCAAGAAAATTCTTTTCCTGATTTCGAAAAGCGTAATGAAAATATGCAGAGATTCAAAAGTTGAAGATCTAATTAGAAAGGACAAAGGGAGAGCTTAATATATTAATAAAAGTTTAAGAACATTTGGCATTCAATAAACGCACAAAACGTTATATCTAATTGATATACAGGTTCATAAGAGTATGGTAAAATATATGTTAGTAGGTTATATTATATAAATTGGGGGAAAAATGAAAGTACTTAAATATTTTTGCAAATAGCTGGTGATTCAATGAAAATAATAGGAGGAGCTTTAGGTAAAGATATTCATGTTGCAGGTATTTTAAATTTCTTTGATATTGCTAAGGAACTGGGTTATGAAACTTGTTATTTAGGTCCAGCAAATTCTGTTGAAAAGTTTATAGAGGAAATTAAAAGAACAAATCCTGATATTATTGCTATCAGTTATAGATTGAGCCCAGAAACTGCTAAAAAACTATTAGTTCAATTTAAAGATGCTATTAAAAAAGCTGGATTAACAAACAGAAAGTATATTTTTGGAGGGACCTCCTCAACAGCAGAAATAGCTGTACAAATCAATATTTTTGATAAAATATTCAAGGGTGGAGAATCAAAAGATGATATAATTAAATATCTAACTGGAAAAGAATTAAAAATGTCTATAGAGTTTTTTGATAATTTAGTTGAGAGAATTAAATGGAAGAGACCGATTTTAAGGCATCATTTCGGATTACCCTCTTTAGAAGAGACAATTGAAAGTGTAAAAGAGATAACCGAAGCAGGAATATTGGATGTCATTTCTATCGGACCCGACCAAGATGCTCAAGAGTATTTCTTTCGCCCGGAACTTCAAAAACCAGAAAGAAAAGGAGATGGAGGAGTTCCAATTAGAACTCCTGAGGATTTGAAGAGAATTTATAAAGCATCTCGCTGTGGAAATTATCCTCTGGTCAGATGCTATTCTGGAACAAATGATTTAATTAAAATGGCTGAGATTTATGTTGAAACAATAAATAATGCGTGGTGCGCAGTTCCCTTAATGTGGTATAACGTATTAGATAAAAGAAGTAATAGACTATTAATAGATTCTATACGTGAGAATCAGGAATTAATGAAGTGGCATGCTGAAAGAGGAATTCCCGTAGAAGTAAATGAATCACATCATTGGAGCTTAAGAAGAGCACATGACACGATTGCAGTTGCCATGGCCTATATTGCTGCATATAATGCTAAACAAATTGGTGTGAAAAACTACGTTTCACAATATATGTTCAACACTCCAGGGGGTACTTCTCCAAAAATGGATCTGGCAAAGATACTTGCAAAAGTTGAATTAATCGAATCTTTACACGATGACAATTTTAAGACATATAGACAAGTCAGAAGTGGTTTATTAAGTTTCCCCCCTGATCTTGATATGGCAAAGGGTCAGCTGGTATCTTCTGTTTATCTTGCAATGAATTTAGATCCTGATATCGTACATGTTGTAGGATACTGTGAAGGATGCTATATTGCTAAACCTAGTGTTGTAATAGAAAGTTCTAAAATGGTTCAGCAAATTATAAAAAATTACAAAATGGGAGTTCCTGATATGAGTTTGGATCCAGACGTGCAAGTAAGAAAATATAAATTAAAAGAAGAAGCTTTTCTATTAATTGATGCTATTAAATCATTGGGACATTCAAAAGAACCATTGACAGATCCGAATATCCTATGTAAAGCAGTGGAGATAGGCCTTTTGGATGCTCCTGATCTTAAGGGTAATAAATACGCTAAAGGTGAAATTTGTACCAAGATGATCAATGGGGCTTGCTATGCCATAAACCCAAAAACCAAAGAACCTATATATGAAAAAGAGAGGGTAAATTGTATCAAAGAGGCGGTTATTGGAAATGAGTAATTTAAGAATAGGTTTATTGAACAAAAAAAGAGGAAATTTCACGCTTCAGGGAAAATTTGCAGGTACTGACGTAGTTGTTGACGAAACACATAAAGAAGTGGCACATCATGAAAAGGCTTTGACTGAGGCTGGATACGATATTGTAAGGATAAATTGGGGATCAAGTATCATTGATGATATAAAATGGGCAAATGTTGATATTGTATTTAATGTTTCGAGTCTGGTGGAAGCAGCAATCTTAGAAGAACTTGAAATTCCCTATGTTGGTTCTGATCCATTTGCAATAGCTCTTGCGACAGATAAATCGCTCGCAAAAAGGATATGGCAACATGCGGGATTACCAACTTCGCCTTTCTATGTAGTGAGAACTGAGGAGGATTGCCTAATTTTCAGGAAAAATCCCCCATTCGAATATCCTTTGTTTATAAAGCCTATCGCTGGAAGAGGGAGTGCTGGGATAACCGAAGACTCTGTGATTGAGAGTTATGATCAATTAGTAAATGGTGTAGTAGATAGATACGAAACGATAGGGCAGCCTGTATTAATTGAGAGGTTCTTAAAAGGGAGAGAAATAACATTTGGTGTTTTGGGTAATGATGATGATATAAGAGTACTTCCTCCTCTGGAGATAGTTTACAAGGATGGTGCTCTTACTTTAACGTATGATAAAAAGGAAATAGATGATGACAGTTTTTTTTGTCCTGCAAGATTAAGTTCAGAAGAGGTAAATGAAATGCAATTGCTGGTAACAAGGGCTTACAAAGTGTTGGGTTTCAGGGATTATGGAAGGATAGATACGATATTGACAGAGGAAGGCCCTTTCCTTTTGGAGGGAAATTCTTTTGCTGGTTTGATGTGTACTCCAAAAGAGAAACCTCATAGTTATATTGGTTTTATGTCCGTTGCAGAAGGAAAAAATGGTAAAGAGCTGCTTGATGAAATAGTCCAATCTGCGATAAAAAGAAATAATTTTAAGTAATTTAGTATGACAGTACCCAGACTTGAGATAGAACTCAAAAAGATAGGACACAATGTAAAAGAATTAAGAAATTTATTCGGTTACAAAGGTATTTCCGTAACTGCGGTGACGAAGGCAGTTTTGGGATCACCGGAGATCGCGAATATCTTAGTTGAAGGAGGAATAAACTCTATTGGTGATTCCCGGATTGCAAATATATCTAAGATGAGAAAGGCGGGGATAGAGGCTCAATTCATATTAATACGTATCCCTATGGTTAATGAAACAGAGAATGTTGTCAGGTATGCAGATATAAGCCTTAATTCTGAGATCTCGGTAATGAAACAGCTTTCTAAATATGCAGTGGAGCAGGGCAAAAATCATAAAGTAGTTCTGATGGTAGAGATGGGCGATTTAAGAGAGGGAATTATGCCTTCTGATCTGGAAAAAACAGTAGAGGAAACAATATGTCTGGAAAGCATTAGTCTGGTAGGTATAGGAACAAATCTGGCCTGTTATGGGGGAATAAAGCCAACTGAAGAGAAAATGCAGAGATTATCTTCTATTGCCAATGATATCCAAAATAGATATGGAATAAAATTAGAGATTGTTTCAGGAGGAAATTCGGCAAATTATGAATGGTTTATGACAACAGATGATATTGGCTTAATAAATAACCTCCGTATAGGCGAGGCAATATTATTAGGTTGTGAAACATTGCACAGGCGAGAAATACATAACCTTTACACCGATGCTTTTACATTGATTGGTGAGGTTATAGAACTGAAAATAAAGCCTTCTTTGCCTTATGGAGAGGTTTGTCAAGATGCTTTTGGCAATGTGCCCAAGTTTGAGAATAAGGGTTATATAAAGAGGGCGATAGTAGGTTTAGGTAGACAGGATGTTGATACAACAGGTATAAAACCCAGAATGGAGGTAGAAGTGCTTGGATCAAGTAGTGATCATTTAATTCTTAATATAAAAGATTCTGATTTGAAGGTTGGCGATGAAATTGGATTTGATGTTAATTATAGCGCGTTGGTTAGAGCAATGACATCACCCTATGTGAAGAAAATGTATCTTTGAGTATTATGTAACTAACTTTATCCTAACTATCCGATAAGATTAGGATATGGAACGTGCACAAATAGGGAAAAATCCATGCCGAAACGGAGTTAAAATTGAAGTAAAGAATAAATGGATCAGTTCTGCAGTAGGTATGAAAAATATTTTAACTAAAATCTAATAGACTTTAATGGAGAGCAAATGACAAAAAAACAACGAATTGAAAAATTAAAAATTGCGGTTTTAGGAGCAGGTCATGGTGGAAGAGCAATGGCTGCTTATCTAGCAGCAATTGGATGTGAAGTAAATCTTTACAATAGGACTCTAGAGAACATTCAGAATATTCGAAATTGTGGTGGAATATTTTTAAGGTATACCCCTGATTTAGAAGATAATATATTTCCTGAGGGAATAGTGCATATTGGCAATATATTTCCAGAGCGTAGAGAACATATAGATGCTGAAACAAAACATGAATACTCATTAAAACCACAAACTGAAGAACTAGTTGAAGAAGATGTTAAATATATTTTTGGAAAACTCAATATAATATCTTCTAATATTGAAGAAGTAATCAAAGATACAGATTTAATTTTGGTTGTTATACCTGCTACTGGACACAGGTATATAGCAGAGAAGTGTGCTCCATATTTGAAAGATAAACAAATAATCTTGTTAAATCCCGGAAGATGTTTTGGAGCTATAGAATTTTACAAAATCATAAATGAACATTACAGAGATCGGAAACCACCAGATGTAACAATAGCAGAGGCTCAAACATTTATATATGCTTCAAGACGAACTACACCTCGATCCGTGAGAATACTTGGTATAAAGAATAGTGTCAATATCGCTGCTATACCTTCATACAAAACTAAAGATATAGTGGATTTATTAGGAGATGTTTACCCACAGTTTACTCCTACAGACAATGTTCTTAGAACGAGTTTGGGCAATCTGGGAGGTATATTTCACGTTCCTATTACAATTCTCAATACAACTAAGATAGATGCGAAACAACATTTTAAATATTATAGAGAAGGGATAACAGAACATACAGCATCAATTATTGAAGATATCGATAGAGAGAGACTATCAATTAGTGAGGCAATGGGTATGGAAGTCATCTCAGCTAGGAAATGGTTGTATCAAACATACGGCTCTGAAGGAATAGACTTATATGAAGCGGTACAAAACACACACACTTATAAAGGAATTGAAAGCCCTGGAAGCATTAATCATAGGTACATCTGGGAAGATGTTCCAACAGGTTTGGTTCCATTATCTTCGCTTGGAAAGAAATTAAATATCCCCACGCCCTTAATAGATTCATTTATTTATCAAGCGACATCAGCACTAAGAAAATACTTGAATATAGACTTTTATGAAACTGGCAGAACAATGGAGAAATTAGGTTTAGAGGATATGAGTATAGACGAAATAAAGGAATTTGCTGAAACAGGGAATTTATAGCTATTTATAAAGAGAAATACTAAATGATTAAAAGCTAGCAGAGCCTGCTTTGTAGCTTAAAATCCTTCTAATTTTGACTCAATTATATACACGGCAAATGATAAACAACTTTGCTTCGCTTTTTCCTAACTTTACTTATATAGTGCTTCATTTATCGGTATGTATTAACTAGCATTTTTAGCTTATAAATCGCCTGAAGATTTCGAAAAATTGTATTACGTAACTTAACTATGCGTCCATTTTTTATAGCAATATCAAATCTATCTCATTTCAGAGATAATGTTAACATAAGACATTTCAATAATTTTATTGAATATTATTTATTGCATCTTCCTGATCTATATAAATCGGAAAGATCGGTGATAGCCCTGCAATATCAAATACTTTCTTTATTTCGTCTTTTACAGAACAAAGTACAAGTGTGCCACCTATTCGATTAAGTTTTTTCGCTGCTTGTAGAAGTACACGAAGTCCAGCACTGCTTATATAATCCAATACTGATTCGCATACTTCCCAATCTCCGGGATTTCATTTTTAATACTCATTTCTATCTTTTTATTCATTGAATTTTGTTCTGTTCCTATTTTAGATATAACACATGAGTAAAAAAATGGAAATTACTTTATTTTTACAGAGTGGAACACCCGGCTTTTTTATAATTCTATTTCAAGTCCTTCAGTAGCTAAAAATACCTCGAGTTTAGAATTTGGATAATTGATTTTTTTATAATCCAGAGATTTTTTTAATATATCGTAGATTTCATAATCATCCCTATCCGGTTCATGATGAAATAAGGCAAGTTTCTTTATCCCCGCTTGTATCGAAAAGTCTATACCTACAAGTGCTGAGCTATGTCCCCAATCTTCCTTATGCACTGCTTCCTCAAAAGTATATTGAGCGTCGAATACCAGCAGATCAGCATCTTTAAAAAATTCTAAATTATGTTTTATTGAATCCTTTGATAAATCCTTATACTCTGAGTCAGTAGCATATACAAAGATTTTATCGTTATGCTCAACTCTATATCCAAATGATCCCCCGGGATGATATAAGGAGAGATTCTTGATTCTAACATTACCAATCCAAATTTCGGAGTTATGTTCAAGTTGTATAAATTCTTTTTTTGCAGACATGTGATTAAGCGATACTGGAAAAAATCTAAAATCCTGTTGAACTTCTAACCTCTCTTTTAAATTTGGGTGAGGGCTATAGATAAAAATTTTATTATTTGAGAAAAATGCTGGAGTGAAAAACGGGAATCCCATTATGTGGTCCCAGTGAGTATGACTTAAAAAAATATGGATTTCCAGTCCGTTTTTGTTTTGTTCCTTCTTTACTAAATAATTGCCAAGTCTTTTTATTCCGCTTCCCATATCAAATATAAATAGTTTGCTATCTACCCTCAATTCAACGCAAGATGTATTTCCACCTACTACTCCCGTATTAATTACCGATTGATTATTCAAATACTCTTCAATCTTAAGAGGAGAGGAAATTGATGTCAGAGATAATTCTTTTAAAATATTGCGAATTTTATCTTTAATATGTTCTGTTGTATTAGGAGTTGGAATTGATCCCCTAACCCCCCAAAATTTAATTATCATTTCATCCCTAATAAATTTTACTTAAAAATATTTTAATAATAAGGTAAGCATAATAATACATATTTATTAAATTTTAATTGTAAAAATTTATCGTATGGTTTCACATATTGCAATAAAAATATCTCTGTGATTATGATTTTCTACTTATATGAAGTCAACCACACACCGACTTTCCCAATTGGAGCTCCCTCCAGAGAATCCACAAGATAATTACAAATAAAAAACGAGGCTCAACCATTTTTCTCAAGGAGATACCGTTGACAAATGGTTTTCATTCATAGTAGTATAAATTTCTATAGCAGAATTAGAGATAGACGATGATTTAGAACACACTTAATAAGATAAACGTATATGGTATCTATTTCTTTTTTTTCAATCTTACTGCTGTTCCATAAACAAGTAATTCTGCCGAACCCTGCAATTACAGCCGATGTAGTAAATCTAAGACAAACAATCCCATCTGCTCCTACTTCTTCTGCATTTTTAATCATTCTATCAATAGACTGTTCTCTTGCTTCTGCGAGCATTTTGGTATACTCAGTAATTTCACCCCCAACTAAATTCCTTAATCCTGCCATTATGTCTTTACCAACATGCCTGGCTCGAATTGTATTACCTTTAACAAGACTTAAAGTTTCAACTATTGTATAATCCGCAAATTCATCTTGAGTTGTTACTAACATTAATTACCCCCTATTTTTCTACTTTTTTGGAATAATAATCATCTTCTTTACTTGATAGACGATCTTTTAGAACTTTAATAAATAATAACCCAAAAGCAATTATTAATAAGAGCCCCACAATACCGTAAGGAAAAGCTGCGATTAATCCTGCAAGCATACATATAAAAAAAGCCAATGCAATAATTGAAAGAATCGTGTAAGCTATTTTCTCCATTTTCATATTCTCCCTATTTTATTTATTTAATTAACATATAATTTAACAAAATTTAAGAAAACTATCTAAAATTGGAAATTTTTATTGTTCAAAATGATGACATCAAAACAAAAGCGATTGTAAAATTTGTATTACTTTTTTCAGACCAACCAATTTTAAATTATAAATATGAGCAATTGATATAAAGAAATTGATATGAAATTAATATGTAATGCAGAAACCATTATTAGCATGAACGAACTACTATTAAAAAGATAGAATTGCTAAAGTTATCAATAACCGAAAGATACAAGCGTTTCTTAAAGTATTGGTTTAGATGTATTTTATTAATAAAAAATATTCTTTAATACAAGAAATACTTTTGATTTATATTTTATGAACAATGACATGGAGTTTTTTTATTGGAATGGGTCTTAAAAAAAATTCCTGCCATAAGAAAGATAATAATAGAATAGGAAAATTGTATAATTGATAAAACTATTTCATGACCTCATTCCCAACACATATAAATATTTCCGAATATACCTCAAAATATCATTTCTGTACCTTGCTTTCCTTAATACTGTTTTCTAAATTTCCAACAATGAGTTCAAATTGGTCACTAAAGGAGGAAGCTAATTATGAAAAAGTTACTTGTCCTTATAATGTCTTTTCTTATTCTCTTCAGCTGTACAAAAAAAGTATCAGAGAATGAGATGGTATCAAAAGAATTTCTCGATAGTTTAACATCGATTATTGAACCGCTATTTACTCAAATGTCACAAGCATACTGGGATGCTACTGCTTCAGGCAAGGATGAGTATTACGACCAATATGCTAACCTGGATATACAACTAACTAAAATATTTTCGAATTCTGAAGACTTTCAGAAGGTAAAAACTTTTAAAGAAACAGGGAAAATTTCCGATCCAATCTTAGCGCGTGAACTTGAAGTAGCCTACTATCACTTTCTCTCTAATCAAGCAGATACAAGCCTGTTAAAGAAGATAACCGAACTGTCAACTAAAGTAGAGAAAAATTTTAACACTTTTAGAGGAAAAATCGATGGTAAACCTGTTACCGGCAATGATATCAGTGATATTTTAAAAACATCAAATGATCTTGAACTACGGAAAAAAGCATGGGAAGCATCTAAACAGGTTAGTACTTTAGTAGAAGCCGACATGCTTAAACTTGCAAAACTTCGAAATGAATCGGCAAAAGCTATGGGATTTGATAATTACTACCAATTAAGATTGCTTGTTAATGAACAAGACCCGGATAAACTTCTTAAACTTTTTGATGAACTTGACCAGGAAACAAGAGCACCATTTATAGAAATAAAACATGAAATGGATTCAGTATTGGCATCTCGATTCAATATTAATATAGAAGACCTTAGATCATGGCATTATGCGGATCCCTTTTTCCAGTCAGCACCAGTAATAACAGAAATTAAACTCGATCCCTATTATGTTGATAAAGATATTATAAAACTTGTCGCTGATTTTTATAAAAGCATAGGAATTAATGTTGAACCTATTCTAAGTAGAAGTGATTTATATGAACGAAAAGGTAAATATCCTCATGCCTACTGCACAAACATTGATCGGAAATGCGATGTTAGAATAATGACAAACGTTAGACCTACCGAAGAATGGGCTGGCACCGTTTTACATGAGCTTGGTCATGCCATCTATGAAATTTATATTGATAATGACTTACCATTTGCCTTAAGGGAACCTTCTCATATATTCACTACGGAAGCTGTTGCTATGTTCCTAGGACGTTTATCTAAAAATGCAAAATGGATGCAAGAGATGATTAATATTTCTGATGAAGAAAGAGAAAAGATTACAGAAGCAACATGGAAAACTCTCCGTCTTGAGCAGTTGATATTTTCGAGATGGGTCCAGGTTATGGTACATTTTGAAAAATCTTTATATGAGAATCCTGACCAGGATTTAAACAAATTGTGGTGGGACCTTGTTGAAAAATATCAGATGGTTAAACGACCGGAGGAAAGAAATATGCCTGACTGGGCAACTAAAATACATATCTGCTCTGTTCCGGTATACTATCATAACTATATGTTAGGTGAAATGCTCGCATCTCAATTTCTCTTTGCTATTGCAAAAAGTCAATACCTCGATTCAATAGATGAAATAAAATTTGTAGGAAATCCTGAAATTGGAAAATATTTTATAGAAAATATTTTTAAACCGGGGAATAAGTATCGCTGGGATGAAATGATAATTCGTGCAACAGGCGAGAAATTAACAGCTAAATATTTTGTAAAACAGTTCGGCAGCAAATAAAAGACAAAAGTAAGGTAATTCCTTAACAGTTATCTCTAATATTAATAACTGCACTATGTTACATTAGTGTGGTAATGATTTATGGAGAGTACAGATTCTCAAAATCACCACGAGATAATTGTAAAAAAAATGGGCATCTATCGTATCCGGATAGATAAAGGTCTTTACTATCTGTTAAATTAATATTTTTATACCACTGATTTGAATCTAACGGAGAGGAATAAACTATCAGCGCAAAAGCCCCCTTTTTAAGGGCTGTAAATTTAACAGTATCAAAAGGGCTAATTTCTTCAGCACTTTGGGCAACTTCTTTAAGTCTATTTTCAAGTATTTTATTTACTGGATCCACGACTCTTGATTGTACTTCATCTGATCTGGCTTCGAGTAAAGATTCTATTTCGAAAGTTGTTTTTTCTATCTCTTTACTCAATTCAGTTATTTTCTCTTGACATGGCATAACTGAATTTAGAAATTTTGATGATACAGAAGTAATTCGACATGTTAAAACTGAGCAAAGTTCCTCCAAACCTCCAGGAAAAGATGCCATTTTTAATTGAAGCGGTAGATTATTACTAAGATCAAAACATATTTCTTTGCAGATCAGCGCTCCTCCCTCATTCAATAGAATTGTGATGTATTGATCATTTGCTAATATTTCATCGTTATATTGGATAGTAATGTTAAGTCCCTCTAACTTATCCTGCCCATAATTATAAAACTTAATCCACAATTTCCAGGCATTCCCAAATTTCTGTATGGAAACTGGTTTTACTTTAACATATTTGATATATTCCATAGGAAGTTTTTTCAACTTTTGTGAATATACTTCAGAAACTCGATTAAAATTTCGTTCCGTTTCATTATAAAAACGCTGTAAAGTTCTGAGACTATCAGTAATTCGATAAGAAATAGTCTTCATATACATTTCATTTAATGAAATAATCTCACTCAATTCTTGATTACCTTCTTCATTAAGAAGAAAAATTTTCAAATTTGAGCTATCTGAAGGAAAACAATTTTTATCTATTGTAATTTTCAAAGTGATGTTAGGTGCACAGGATAAAAGAGTTAGTGATAATAAGAAAAATAATGCACTTAAACTATTTTTGTATTTAATCAACATTTCTTCGGTTTATGCTCCTTGCTTAAACCTGTATTTAAAGATAATTTTCACAAAATATTATTGCAATGTTATTAAGATGCAACTTCTATTTTTTTATATTTTAAGTGTCAAGATCAAAACATTCGCAAAAAATTTGAATATGATTTCTTTAGACATATCCATAACAAAAGACTCCGAGTCAAAATCGCATACTAAAACAGCTTTAGAATTTTCAATAACATTTGTTGGGATCGCAATAGCACCTTTAGTCTTTAATAATTCCCGAATTCGTCTGACATCCCGAGTTCTTCTCTCATTAACTGTTGTATATAGTATTTTATTCTCAATAAGAGCAGAACTTGCCAAACTGTTACGGTTATGAGGATGGTTAAAAAAATGTATCTCCTTAATGCTTGGATCAAAGAAATATTTGCATTCCATTTTAGTTTTATCTTCAGATAATTCATAGATCCTCGGATAAGTAAAGCCATAACTATTACGAAGCCAATCTATTAATTTATCTTGTATAGACTTAATATCACCCTGTAAGGTAGATGTAAGGGGATCCAATTTTGTTAAAGTATTGGCATATATTTTATAAATATCAGCTGATTCAGGATAATCGATAAGACAAATCATACCTCTATATTCGTATAAAATATGTATAGGGAATAATTTTACATTTAACTCTTCCGATTTTTTATTTTTACTTATATAGTTTATTTTAAAACTGTTTACTTCAAGTGTTTGAATTGCTTTATTGTAGTGAGGAGTAAATTGATCAAGAAAACCACTATTAAGAATTTTAAGGAAATCAGTATTAATAAGTTTTCCATGTTCAAGATTTAAAATATGCTTAGCTGCAATATTAATACTGGATATTTTTCCTAATTCATCCAATTTAATTACCCCTATTGTTCCTCTTTCAAAAATTGTTTTTTGAAGTATTTGAGAATGAGGAAAATTTTCCTGATATATATATTGCTTAAATACCTCAATTAAATAAGAATGAACAATTGATTGTGCACGGAGTGAAACTCTACTAGGTTTAGTTCTGTCACGAGGTTTATCTAATGATAAAACAGCAACCGGAAAAGTTTTATAATAAATCGGAACATAAAGCATATCGCGATCATTCCATTCATTCTTCAAATTTACAGGGATGTCGCTTTTCATCCCTCCGCTAATAATTTCACGAACTCGTGGTTCTCTCCACGGTAAATAATAAAATGAACCTATTCTCCACTTTTCTACAGTTGAGCTAAGAAGTTCTTTACGCTTGATTGGAGAAATTGTCTTTGATTTAGCTAAAACAATTTCTTCATCCGAATAACCCGAAAACAATGTTTTAGTAGTTTCATATTTACTATTTAAGAAAGATAGATTCACCCATCCCCAGCCTGATTTTCTCAGCGTATCAAGAATCACCATACACTTATCCTCAAGAGTTTCTTTTAATTTCAAATGAATTAAGTTTGATGATAAAACTTCTAACTGTTGTAAAACATTTCGCATGATTATCTACCCTTTATATAAATTATAATACAATTTACGTTGCAATCTTTGTATCAGTACTAATTTCTTTCCTGTAATTCCAAAAAATTCGACTCACTTCAGCACCCACCTCCTTAAAGTAAAATCCAATAGGCCCAACCCAGGGGATAATAGCTTCATAGAATCTTTGCTCTCTCAAATCTTTAAGACATCGCTTTAAAAGGATTCCACCAATGCCTTTACCTCTACAGGTTGGAGTTGTACCCATTGGACCAAACCAACCCATTCCAATATTATTCCCATGATACCCAGAGAAAGCAATTACTTCATCATTTTGTAACGCTATATGCACTGCGATGGGGATACGTTTGTAAGAGTTGGATACCTCAGTAATCCAAAGTGAAAATTCTTTTTCTATGAATTTCAATATTGAATCGTATTCTTCTTCAGTTGCCCGACGCACCACAATGTTGTGCTTTTCAAGCAATAATTTCTCAATGGAACTCGTTTCTAATGGGACTTTATTTAGATTTACAGTCATATTTACATTATCACGTTGTCTTTTATAACCATTTGTTTCCACAAGCGTAATTAGTGCAGTATAACGAGGATCAATTCCTGGAAAGTAATAATTTGGGAAGCTATCAAAAAATCTTATCAACTTTGCACCGTTTTGGATTAATATATTTTCAATTTTATGGAAAACTTCTAAAGTTACCGTTCCTAAAGTTGATTGGTCTTCGCATGCTAAGAGCTTTATCCAGCCGGTTATAATTCCTCCTTGATTTCTCACGAAACCTGCAGAAAATCCGCAAAGTTCGCCATCTTGTAATACCTTGAAGTTGGCTTCAGGCAAAAAACTCTTCTCCTCGAAAATCTTCTCCCTCAGTAGCTCCTTTGTGATGTTATCGTACTTAAAAACTGTATTAAAAAGATTTACAAGATCATTGATATCTGATTCTTTAATTGGTAGATATTCAAGCATTAAAACTTCTCTATCCTAAAAACTCAATTTTCTAATCATTCAATAATCTATACAAAGTATAATATTTATTATGTTGATAATATCACTAATATCAATTGAACCGTCTCCATTAACATTAGCTGCCCATTGCTCATATTCATTTGGAATATCAAGTATAAGAATAAAACGTACTATTTGCACAATAT
This sequence comes from Fidelibacterota bacterium, assembly GCA_016782645.1. GTDB lineage: Bacteria > Fidelibacterota > UBA2242 > UBA2242 > UBA2242 > BS750m-G69. The sequence goes on from JADHYC010000008.1 coordinate 17,966, forward strand.
CTGTTACGCGAACATTCCCATCTCTATCTACATCTCCGTGTAAGAATTCATAGTTAATAGCTGCCATTATATCAATCAAACCCCAGCCATATAAATTATCCGGATTATCGGAATTGTCAGCGGTCATCAAAAGAACCTCTCTAACCATCATTGGAGTCCAGTCTGGATGGGCAGAAAGAATCACCGCAATAGAACCACCTACCAAAGGTGTAGAAAGTGAAGTTCCGCTTGTATTTATATAATAATCTAATCCTGACGCACTGGCACAATAAGTACTGACACCTCTGGCTACAACTTCGGGCTTTATCCTACTGTCGGCAGTTGGACCATGTGAACTAAAAGATGCCAGATTACCTGATGTGTCCACTGCACCAACACTTATCACACTATCAGCATCGGCTGGAGCAATTATTCCAGATGTTCCTTCATTTCCTGCCGCGGTAACACAAATCATTCCATTTGCAATTGCCCTGTCAACTGCAACAGTTGTTACTGCAGTATTACCATCAAGATCATTAAAATCGTACCAATCAATATAACCGAGTGAACTTGAAGAAACATCGGCGCCCAGAGATTCACCCCATTCCAAACCGGCTACATACCAATCTTCTTCAATGGGCTCCTCCACAGGTACATTCTCTGTTTTAGCAAGAATGAAGTTAGCTTCAAAGGCTGGACCATAAAGCATACCATCCTTTGAACCACCTAACGCACTCAGTGTATATGTACCGTGATTGTGCTGATATAGAGAATCTCCGGGTTCATTCTGAGTAGTGCTGTCATTATTGATAAAATCCCATTCTGCAATGATTTGATCTTTGTGGATTGCTTCATGCTCTGTGTAATATCCTGTATCGAGCATTAATACAATGATTCCTTGCCCCTTATATCCCGCTTCATGTGCCGCTACAACATTTATTTGATTTAATTGGTCATAAGAATTGCCATAATTTAATATAAGTCCGTCAGGTTGATTTACTTTTATACCTTTCTCCAATATCTTTTCCTTTTGAATAGGATTACGTTTGCCTGAAAGAACTATCTCAATTTTATAAACAAATGGGAAATTGGCAATTCTGCTTATCTGTGAAAGTTTTGCCTCTATAGAAATAGCATTTAGCCATTTTGATGTGACTCTCAAGTTAGCACCGGTACTTAGAATGGAATCAATATATATAGAGTTAACCGGTATATCATAAAAGTCAACTATCGATGTTCTAACCTTTGATCTACGCCATTTACTTCTGGGATTTAAGTCTCTCTCCGCAATTATCAGAGCTGAGATATATTTTTCATTACTGAAGATTCCTTTGTCGGTAAAATATATCCATACTTTTTTTCTGTCTTCTATAGTAAGATTTTTCATTTTTCTCCGAATCACCTTTCCATAAACTGGGATCTGACGCTCTCTATAAAGCTGAGAAATATCCTCAGTCCCAAACGACAAATTACCAGTTAATAGAACTGCAAGAATCAATAAATATAAACGTTTCAACCGATCCTCATTTTAACTTATTTAATCTATCAAAATTATAGAAAGAGAACAAGGAAGTTAATTATTGGGCAGTAAGCACTCAGTTTGAGAAGTCAACAATTTTCCAAAGAAATCCCTTACAATAGAAATGCTTGATTCGAGAAGATAGTCTCATTAACACCCGGTTTTAATATGGACATCCTTCTTTGAAGTCCTTCATGACCTTCGAAAAAAAACTGTATTAAAATGAATATGATTATTCTTTAAACTAAATCTGGGGATTTATACAGGCTTAATAGGCAAAGAAAAACCCAACTAGTCAATGAAATTAGCATCCAAATATATTGAGTGTAAATCTCTAGTAAATACTGAAAGTCGTTCAATCCCTTTTCGAATCAATAAGATTCATCTTTTATTATTAATGTCAATGCTTAAAGATTCATAGTCATTGATCCTTACATATATTGAATTCGCCGTTGCAGACCCTGCAATTCCAAGTACAACTGATCCATGCTGATCCCGGAGATTAGACATCGCCTCATCATGTAACGGAAGTGATGAGATGAAATAATTCCCATAGTGTTCATCCAGTACAGAAACCGTTATTTGATAAAGCCCCGCACCTAAGAAAAACAGCGGTAATGAATAAACCAATTGTCCGGATTCATCTATCTCATTTGTTGCAAATAAATTACTAACTTCTATCTGAGATGAATCAGCTCCCAAAATCCTTTCAACCTTCGAATGTATAACAAAGCATTCTGGATCAGTTGTACACTTTAAGATTCCCGGGTTTTCAGAGGAACTTATTAGTGTATCAGAGTTCCAGTTAAATCCTTCTTCATCAAATACTGTCGGTGCAAGCGGTGCAGTAGACCCGGTGATCTCATCACCAGTAGATGTTGTAATACGAAATTCGTATTCTTCACTATACTCAATATTGACATCAGAATATTGAGTAATGGGTTTATATCCACCATAGGTATAGGTTATTATGCTCATAGATTCACCACCAGGACCCGGTTTGTCCCTCCCATAACTTTCTTCAAATTCACCAGCTTGAGTCACCCATTCAAATTCTGCAATCAGAATATTTGTAGACTTATGAACAAGAACAACTGAAGTCATAGTCGAATCATGAATTTGAGGTAAAATTTCTATATAATCATCCACATGCGGTTCACCTGGATCAGGCTTGCCGTTTCCTCGTCCTTCAAAAGTTCCTGGTGGCCCCTGCCCTCTTATACCGATATCATCATTTAAGGGTTCTCCCTCATCCCATTGACCATTTCCGTTTTCATCAGTATAACTTACCCAATCACCATTATCATCTATACCATTAAATAAAGAAGTATCTGTAACAAGCATAGTTCTATCCACCCGTACAACAGAATTCATAAAATCACGGGGATCCAGTACAGCTTCTATCCTCAATTCAACTGTGTAGTTCTTAAAATCATCTTCAAATTCGGCAATGCTTAGTTCCTTCTCACAACCTATTATTACCAGAAATCCAATTAAAACCATTAAACATTTTTTCATTATTTATGCTCCTTAAAATTTGAATTCAAAACCTATGGTTGGAATTATCGGAAACATTCCTATAGCGGTTACTTTATCTTCTTCTAAATCCCAATCATAGAAGAGGGTATTAAAATGATTCGTTACATTTATAATCTGGACTTTGAATTTTCCATCTATACCAAATGGGGAAATATTCCATATCCAGCTAATATCTGTTCTAAAGTAATAAGGATATCTGGCAGAATTTTTCAGCCCCTGAATTTCTATTAAATTCGCATAAGGATTACTAAAAGTACTACCAGGTCCTCTATTGGATAAACTTTGTGTATAAGTATATCCGACAGTCGGTGTATAAGGCTGACCACTACTGTTGCTGAGTGTAAATCCAAATATATTTTTTTTATTTACAGCATAATTTATAACAATATTCAAGGTATGAGGCTGATCATGTTTTGGTGTGTAGATTTCACCGCTACTTTTAACAATTTTTCCATCACTATTAAAATCATATTTCTGCTGACTGTTTAAATAAGAATAGCCGATCCAGCCAGTTAATTTTCCGATATTCCTTTTAAGAAGGAATTCCAACCCGTAAACGGTGCCTTTTCCTTCAATATAATCATCAGTATCGATCGATGGATTATTATTGGGATTAATAGTGAGTGTGTTATCATAGGGTTTATAATAACATTCGATGCTGGCAAAATAACCGTTACCTATCCATTTTTCTATCCCAAGGATATAATGTTGTAGAGACTTTGCTTTATAATTCTCTGGAATAGGCTGCCAGAAATCAACAATATTCAGTATTGCATCGTCATCATTGACAGTAAACATAAATTGTTTATAAATTCCCCATGCCCCTTTTAATGCTAAATTTTCCAGGAGCAGGTATTTGAACCCTAACCGAGGCTCAATATATAGATCATCGTGTAACTTGTATTTAGAAATACGCAAACCCGGCTGGATGGTTAATAGCGCATTCGGCTGCCACTTGTCCTGGAAATATCCACTTAAAATGGTAGGAGCTTGTTTTTGGTCTAAAAACGTCATTTCATTAATACCCATATTAAACACCATCCCAAGATTTTTATACTCAAACCCCACTGTGAATGTATGTTCGTTGGACATAAACCAATCTAAATTTTCCTTAATCGTCCAGTCCTCAATTTCATTAAACACTATTATATTTGTTGATTTACTTCCACCTGCAGAATCTGTCTCAGTCATCTCCATATTTACATCAAATTGGAAGTTTGTACTGGAGATAGACAACGTGGAAAGAAACTTAGAATTCGGAACATAACGCCATTGTATACTATTGGTGTAGTTTCCCCAATCCCAATCGAAAACTACTCCAACATCTTCTTCACCTATATTAAAAAATACTACATCACGACCATAGTAAGAGGAAAAGGTTAATCTATTTCTCGACGTCAGATTATGGATCAATTTACATTGAACATCCCAGAAATAATATCTCCAGTTCATAGGATCGTCCTTATACCAATAGTATAATTCTGCTAACTTATCAAAATAGGTTCGACGGCTTGACAACATCCATGATCCTTTATAGAATGGTCCCTCTACTAAAAGTTTGGCACTAAGAACATTGATCTCGCCCTGTCCTTGACTTATGTCCCAATATTTTCCAACTCCTTTCTTATTAAACAATTTGCCTTTTTTAGAATTGCCCTCCTTGGATGTAATACTCAACACAGAGGAATTTCGATTCCCATAATAAGCGGGGAAGCCGCCCGCTAAAAATTCCGCATCCGAAATAGCATCCACATTGAATGTTGAAAATACACCACCCAGATGATATGGATTGTACAATTCAATACCATCCAACAAAATGAGATTTTCATCCGGACTACCGCCTCGAACTACCAATGCAGATGAAAAATCATTTGAAGCAGAAACTCCAGGTAGTAATTGCAAAGTACGAAATAAATCCGCTTCCACAAAAGCAGGTACCCTCTTGATATCACGGAATGATAGATTTACACGACTGACTTCTGCCATTTTCTCGAATCGCTGCCGTTCTGCAGTAACTGTTACTTCACCATATTCAATGGATGTTATATCTAACTCAAAATCAAGGCGTAAATCGTCATTGGATGATATTTTAATTTCCTTTGACTCCGGCTTATACCCCATCATCATAATTTTAATGTTATAGGTGCCCGGTGGAATATTCAGAATAACATAGTAGCCTGAGTTGTCTGAAGCAGCACCCATGTTTGTTCCTTTCAACACAACATTGGCATACATGAGTGGTTCACCTGTTTGAGCATCTCTTAAATATCCACCAATACGCCCGTTAATTGCCTGGGCTTGAAGAGCAATTGAAAGTGAAAGAAATAAAACAAGCCAGAGAATTAATGTTGAATTGAAGAACGATTTCACTCTACCTCCTCTATTGCAAAAAACCACAAAATTTTTCTCGATCTTTAATTCTACTTACTACTTCACTTTTTATCTGGCAAAGTGACCTAAAAAACACGCTGTTTCTGAGGCTCTCGTTTTTCTATCAAGCCGCTTTTTACAAACATCACTTTACTTACCGGTCGGTAAGTTAAATATATTAAAGAAAAACTCAAAGATTTTTTTACTAATCGTTTTGATCCAGATCAAAATGCAGAAGCCCGCCTGGCTGCACTAAAACGGGTTTGGCATTAAATCAATAAGGGCTGTAAGAAAATCATTCTGGGCTAAGAATAATTATTAAAGAAAATTAATAGGTAAATATTTTTTTACAGGAAACAAATAAATCCTGAGTATAAAATCTAAAATCAACCGATATTTTCTACCCTTGAATAACCGTAAAACACATACTGACGCCATTAAGAGCAGAAAAAACACCAAGTCCATTCTCAATATTCGTCAAAGGCTCATTTAAGTCCCTTGAATCCTGGTTTCTTGATTCATATAAATCGACATACTCCTGATTCACTTTAAACACTGTGATGCAATGTTCACCTAAGTGAGTGATTGACGGCATCCGAATTCTATAAGAATTATCACTAATCGGTGGGAATACAAATTGTCGAAGTCTTTCAGGCTTCCATGAATTTATTGCTACCGGATTCTCCTCTACATTTTTCAAAGTCACATAGTAAAATGCGTTTTCTTCATTGTCCCACGTTATAGTAACTTCTCTATTCTCAGATTCTCGCCATTCCCAAAGGCTTTCTCTATTTTCAAAGTCAGGTAAGGTCATTTCTGAGGATGATATATTTACATTGGAGGGCGCTTCGGGGACTGTAATTTGGGCTGTTACAAATTGATCGTTTTGTTCTATTTCTATCATAAACTCGTCACCTGTTTCAATAGTCAGTTCATCACCACTGTAGTGATAGTAACCGCTGTCTCCAGGGGATGGTTCACAGTCGTAGTGTTGTCCATTTTTGATCAAAGTTATCGTGGCATTGTTAATCGGTGGAGCATCAGTGGTATCTGCATTCAGGGGAACGGTAGATGTGAGTTTAATGCTTGTCACTGGCTCCCCAGCATACAAATAAGCCCATACAACAATAAGTTCTTCTTCTGAAATTAACGGGCCGTGTTTCGTACATCCAAAAAATAGAAGCAAAGTAATACAGATAGGTATCAGTATTTGTTTGTACATTTTAATCACCTTCTTACTTTAAATTAGCTTTGATAAAAATTGTTGGTGTAAACCCAAGCATGAGCATGTCAGATACAATAATAGGCGTTACATCTAAATCATAGTCCCTGTAGGATACATTATCATGGTTATAGACGTTGTAAATTGATAGTCCTATATCCCAGTTAAAACTACCATACTCAAATTTTCTGGATATACTCAGATCAAGACGATGATAGTCGGGAAGACGATATGCGTTTTTATCTCCAACATGGATATAACTTAGTTCCTCACCGTCAAGCATTTCTAAAAAATATTGGCTCTCTGGTGCTGTATAGGCATTCCCAGTGCTATACATCCAGGTTGATGAGAAATTCCATAAACTCCATTTATAAGATCCCACTATTTTGAGTTCATGGGTCCGATCATGATCCGCTGAAAACGGGTCACCATTATTCAAGTTAGGGAATGTATGTTCAACATTTGCCAATGTATAACATATCCAACCTGTGAAAGCACCGAACTTTTTCTGAGCGAGGAATTCTATCCCTTTGGAAATACCGCTGCCAAAAAAGAAGTAGTTTAGATAATCGGATTTATCTTGAAAGCGTCTTGTAAATTCAACGAGATTATCCATGGTTTTGTAATACGCTTCAACGTCAATAAGATAATTGCGAGTTTCATAACTTATTCCAAGGATGGTATGCTCAGAGAAACCGGGGATTAAGTTTTCATCTGCTGACAACCAGAAGTCGTTACTACCCTGCAGGACATTTTCATTCGTAATGTTATTGATAAACTGGTAGTAATGTCCCCAGGCACCTTTTAATTTGATCTTTTCTGTAAGGTACCAACCGAATGATAGACGCGGCGCATGATAAAACGCATCGGTTTGATCTTGATAAGTACATCTTAATCCACACGTGATATCCAGAGTGGGAATGATTTTCCATCGATCCTGTATATACAAACTTGTTGAAAGAGATTTTGAGTGCATGTCAAGAATATTTATAGTATCCCGAACTGTAGCTTTATAATCAGTTCCAACCCTGGAGATAAATGTTCCGAAATCGAATCTATGAGATTTGCTCAATTGCAGCTGATTGTCAAATCGAAAGGTGAAATCGTTGACCGTATTGAATTCATCTTGAGCAAATGTACCCAATCCCCTGGCAGCTCCAGTAGTGGTGTCAATACCGACTACATTTGATCCCCCGAAGCTCAGATCTCGTTTATAATTGCTGGTATAAATAGAGTTTGAGATTAATAGATTAGAGAATAATCTTCCTTTCCATTGATGTGCCCATTTAAAGCTACCGCCGATATTTCCCCAATCTGTGAGGTTTTCATCAATGCGCGTTTCGAATTCCATTCCACTCAGGTTTCTAAACCCAGACCCACCAGCGTCCAATTCCCTGGATTTATCCAGATAATCTTTACCGGAATAAAAACTCAAACTGAGGAAATCACGTTCTGTCGGATTTAATGACAGTTTGCTATCCAAATCGTAATAATAAAAGCTGGGAACTACCTCCTGCTGAAAAGCGCCTCCTCGCATACCGCCGCCGGGTCCAGAAGGCTGTGATCCTGTACTTGCCTCTTCTCCAGTAACATACTCGTAAATGCTGTTATAAAAAGGACTTTGCAGTATATCTGTATAAGAGCGTCTGGCACTAATGAGCCACGCTCCCCGTTCATCAAATAAAGGTGTCTCAAAAAACAAATTGGCTGATAGTAGATTTGCACCAAAACTTAATTGCCTAATATCACTACCTCTCTTTCCAGTTAGTTCAACTACACTGGATAGTCGCCCACCATATTTAGCTGGAAATCCACCTTTATACACCTGAACATCCTTAATAGCATCCGCATTGAAAGCACTGAACATACCAAAAAAATGATCCACGTGATATATGGTCATTCCATCAAGAATTACCATATTCTGATCGGGTGTGCCGCCACGGATATATAGTCCAGCTTTCCCATCTCCTACGCCGCTAATTCCTGGTAAGAGCTGAAGGGAACGAAAAATATCTATTTCTCCAAATACTGGTAATACCTGTAAATTACGAGGAGAAATAGTTAATTGGCTTACATTTTCGGAACTTTTAAAGACTTCGTAAGCCTCAGCTGTTACTACAACTTGATCCAATTCAATTGCTTTCGACTCTACTTTAATCTTTAATATTACTGATTTTTTTGGATTATTATCTATTAGCACTTCCTTCTTTTTATAGCCAATAAAAGAAACTTGAAGCGTACAGATACCGGTTGGAGCATTTACGATTACAAAATACCCATCTGAATTTGTTGCCGCTCCCTGGTTTTCTCCTATCAACACGACATTTGCATAAGGGAGAGTTTCTCCGCTTTTTGCATCTATTATATATCCTTTTATATCATTGTAAGATATGTCTTTTGCATGAATAACCGCATGACTAAGAAAAGCATAAAAAACAATTGCTACAAAGATACTTAGACGAAAAGAGTTTTTATTACTAGTCTTGAAAAATTTTATCAAAAACACAATAATCAGCCTATTCTTTTTTCATTATTCTTTTTGAACAGAGGAGCTATCTGAAATACTGGAAGCAAGATTAACTTTTATCCATACTTTTAATTGTTCTGGCATCCCCCGTCCCATTCCGCGTCCCATTCCTCCTGGAGAGCCACCACGCATACCGCCACCTGGTCTACCACCCACACCTCCAGGTGATCTACTGCCCATGCCTCTGGTCATATTCCCTCGCATTTCTGGTCTCTCGAATTTTCCTGTTTCGAATCCTATACTAATTTGCTGATCCGGGGATGCGTTAATAGCATCAGGATGTTCCGGCGTTTGAGTTAAAGGAACTTTTAGCTCATATACCAGTTGCTGTTGTGAACGCCCCAATTTAACTTGAATCCCTTGATTATTCAGGATTGGAATGATCATAATATCATCTTTTTTGGGTCCCAGGAGTTCAAAGTGTGTTTGAGTGTTTTCAAATAAGTCAATTTGATCACCAAAGCGGTTTCTTTCGTCTCTGTTGAAATCCCTTTCTCCCATCATATCCCTCATCATAAACATGTCGTCTTGTTGCATACCAGTGGGATATTTTATTCCAAATGTTTTATGGTTTTTACCTTTTGGATCAAACCAAACTGTAAAGCCCGATCTCATAATCTGCGACATAACCCCACGATCTGATGATACTAAACATAGGTATAAGTCAGACTCATAATTGGATACCCCGATAGCGATCTTTTCATTTTTAATAAAATGCAAGTTATTTTCCCACTCTTTAAAATAACCATCGATAGCTATTTCATTATCTTTCCAAGTGCTGTTTATTTCTTCTCTGTTGCAGCTGCTCAAAAAGATTAGAAAAATAATAGTACCAGACAATAGAAAATAATTATTACAATGGTTTAATTTCATCATGTCAATTCTCCTTATCTATTTCATTAATATCATCCGTTGGGTTAATGACTCTGAACCTGCATCAATGCAGTAGATGTAAACACCAGATACAATATTCTCACTGTTTTCATCGAGGCCATTCCAAAATACGGTATAGCTTCCAGCAGGTTGATGACTATTAACAAATGTACGAATAAGCTGCCCCTGAATGTTATAGATTCGGAACGTAACATGTTCAGGATTTTGCAACGTGTAAGAAATTTTTCTATTGAGATTGAATGGATTAGGATAATTAGAATTTTCTGTTATAGATTTTCTACGATTCGTTTTTTTATCTCGACCACGACCGAATCTATCGGAATCATGCTGTTTGTCATGGCCCTCTGGTAAATCAATTCCAAAACCTTCGACTAATTCTGTTAATGCATAATAAATTTCTTCATAAGTTGCACCATTTTCTCTCGTTTCACTTATTGTCGTACGTATTGTTTCCCTCTGCTCTACAGTTAATTGTGACTATATCTTTAAATGAGACAAGTGTCCATGAGGATGACCACTATGATTTTGTGCAAACACAATATCGCTCATGTTCGTAGCAGAACAAAGAATAAATGTGAATACTATCATTCCTGCTATACTGAATAATTTCTTCATTGTTAAATTCCTCCAGTTTTAAATTAACTTCTTCAAGTTTCTGAGTTCATTGTAAAATCTTAAAAACTCGCTATTGATAAATTCCATCTTTAGCGAATTTGCATCTTTATTTCCATTTTCAAATATAAAGATGCTTTTTGATTTTTTTCGATCTGATTTGATAAGATGATAACCTTTCATTTTAAGATAGGCTGAAAAAACCAGGTCATCAGTGATGATGTGATTGTTTTTGATTTCATTTAATTTCACATTCATATCAATCTAAACTATTTTTTCACATTATTTAGACACACTCATTATATAATAGGTTAAAAATTGTTCGAAAGATTAAGGATTTTAATTATTAGACAGAAAAATTTCTCTTATTCAATAATGATTATCGAAAAGCAAATCTAAAAATATCAAAATATTAATCTAATTTTTATTTGCTTTCACTCTCAATCTTACTAAATATCTTCTTTTGAACACACAATACGCTGGTATTCCAATTAAAACTGTTAATATCGCGATTGAAGATTCGATTGGTCGTTCAAGAAAAGCCAGAAAAAGCATCGAAATACCGAAACATACATATATGATTGGAACAACGGGGTAGCCGGGAAGCATATATTTACTTTTTCCCGAATATCTTAATTTGAAAACACCGATGACTGCTAATATTGGAAAAATTCCAAGTGAAAACCCCATATATGTTAATATTTGGTCAAAAGTACCTGATATCAACATTACGATTGAAATGATGCCCTGCAATATAATTGCTTTAGAGGGGATATTAAAAGTAGGATGAACTTCAGAGACAAATTTGAAAAAATATCCATCCTTCGCCATTGAATAATAAACTCTCGGGCCAAGAATGATGAATGCACTTAAAGAAGAAAAAAGGGCAAAGGATATAAGTAGTGAAAAAAGAGTCTCCATAGGCTCTCCAAACAAATTGCCCACAGCCAGTCCGCCAATAGAAATGACACCTTTCATATTTTCCGGAGTAACGGCATATACGTAAAAGATATTTAAACAGAAATATAGAAACATGACAATACCTGTTCCCAGGAATAAAGAGAGTGGCAAATTTTTTGTGGGATTTTTTATCTCTGACCCGATATAAGTCGACGCATTCCACCCGCTGTATGCAAACATGATCCACATAAGCGAAAGACCGATGGTTTTCCATCCTCCAAAGTCAAAGGAGAATTTGTTCCCTTGAGAGAAGTGGTTGAAATCTCCCTTTCCAAAAAAGATTCCAAGAATTATAAGTCCTACAATCAATCCCACTTTCAACAAGGTTAAATAATTCTGAATTTTAGCACCAAATTCAATCCCTCTTAGATGGATGAACGTAAAAAGCGTAATGACTAAGATTGATAGAATCTTTTTTAAAATCACTGGATTAAGAATGCCAGTAGCATTTCCCCAGTCAAGAATTTGAGGAAATGCTCTTGTAAAATACTCACTAAATCCGATTGAAGCTGCAGCAATTGGTGCCGAAAAACCGACGATGAAAGAGACCCAACCACTGAGAAAACCGAACATCGGATTATATAGTGTTGAAAGGAAGATATATTCGCCGCCTGCCTGGGGTATTGCGGCTCCGAGTTCGCCATAACATAGTGCTCCACATAGGGCAATTATTCCTCCAATTATCCATAAGAGAATCATTAACAAAGGATTATTCAGGTCACCCATTAACAGACCAGAAGTCATAAAAATCCCTGCACCAATCATATTAGCAATGACGATGTTCGTTATAGGAAAAAGACCAAGCTTTCTTTCCAATTTATTTTTTGAGTTTTTATACACCATAAATAAATCAATAATCATAAGCAAATTAATTAAAAAACTTTCCGGTTAAAAGACCCAGGACAATTTAGTAAACAATGTTTTTCCTTGATTGGACGTTTCCGTATGCAGCGTCGTGCCCTCCTGATAGGCCAGCTGAATTGATCCGAACGGGGGGAGGAACCTCCAGACAAATAATACCTGTACCGTCTTTCTCAACATGTCAAATTCGAGATCGGTAAAACAACCATAGATCCTGGATTTCGTCTGGTAAAACACCTTAAAATAGAGGTCCTTGTTCACATAATAGCTGGTCCTGACATGGTGAATCCAGCTATTATCATCGGGTTCAACCGGACAAAACCAGTGTTTGGTAAACTGATATTCGACGTTCCAGCCTTCTATAATCTTAACATCAATACCGCCTATGATTTTTTCCAGGTCTCTATCATAGTTTTTCCCTCTGGCATATTCGAATGAAATAGATAGCCCCTTTTTATTATCATACTCCAATTCATTCGTAATGAGGCGGTTCCGAAAATCTTTCTCAAACTTAGGCAAATATTTTCCTTTAAATTCCTCTTCATGTTCCAATTCATATTTCCATTTCTTCAGGAATTTGATTGTCAAGCTGTTACTATCATCCCAGCTCCGCAGGATACCTTTCTGACTCCAGTATTGATTGTAATTGATGCTCGGGCTTATCGATTCAATGCCGTGCTTGTTAATCCAGAAAGTTTTGCTTATGTTCGTATCAAATTCTCTACGATCATCATCCCTAATAAATCCAGTCGCGTTCATATTTTCCATAACACCTTCGCCGGTATGCGAGTAACGCACATGAAAATGAGAAAACTGAGAATCGTAGGAAGGTCTGATAAAGTATGTCCATGTGCCCATGTCTGCTTCGCCATAACTTTTAATAAATTGAGATGTCATACCCAATACATCCGTGAAAAACAATGTAGTTACAAACCCTACAGAGCCACTGTTTTTATTTTCATAATAGCGATTTGCCCCGATTACACCTATATTGGAGCCTCGCTTGAGTTCCCGGTTAATTCGAAACACTGAATAGAATGCGTTTTCCTCCGGTTGTACATCCGCCCCGGCTGTTGAAGGGTCTGACTGGGTTGCCAGCCCATTGATTTTCCAGTTATTAATCTTTCCGGTTAATTTGACTCCCCAGGGGATTTCACCTATTCTCCTGGAATAGAACTGCCTTATTCGGGTTGAATAGTTCTCGGCCCCTTCGAGGAAAAAAGGCCTTTTTTCTGGATATCTCAGTTCGAACATCGTGAGATTGACTTGCTCTACATCTCCTTCTATAGTGGCAAAATCCGGGTTGATGGTCGATTCAATGCCCAGGTTACTTGAAAGGTTATATCGAATATCGATTCCAGCTTTTCCTTCAGGCTTTTCTCCCTTCTGAAACTGGGCCTGGCCATAGGGTATGATTGTATATCGCTTCACAAAGAGGTCACCAAGATTCAACTGTGTGATCGTACCAAACTGTGAGACCCTATTCGGAGCTGTGAGGTTTCCAACGCTGAAGCTCTTTTCTAAATTTCTTGCGATTCTCCTCCCGGCATTAAATCCCCATTCAGTGTTCTCTTTATTGAATTTCAGTATCTTAAAAGGTATTCCGATCTCCGCAGACCAGCCATCTGGATTTATATTACATACTGATTTCCAACTTTCGTCCCATTTAAAATCTACTGTTCTCCCGTTGTCGGCAATTCTTCCGTCCTTCTGTGTGCCGAGTGGATTGACGGTAAAGAGATAGGCGTTATTATTGTCATTAAACGTATCGAGCATGATGACGATTCCATCATCATTTTCCAGCTCACCATCTCGCTTCGTTATCTTTGCAGTGATTTTATCTGTTTCAGAGTCTTTGCAGTCAAAGCCGAAATAGATCATCTTTTCATCATAAAGAACTTTTACAAACGTTTCGCACGATGAGGGAGCGCCATAAACCGGTTCAAATTGAATAAAATCTGTGAGAAACTTAGCACTTTCCCACACCTCTTCATCCAACACACCATTGATGTTAATTAAGCTATCGATTCGCTTGGCGCTGATCTCCTGAGATATGGAATCTCTGGATACCAGTAGAATAAGAGCTAACGCAAATGTTTTAACGACGTTGGATTTGAACTTATGATAGACTCGCATTATTGTCTCCTCTGTTTGGAAGATGCAAAGTCATTTTTCTGACCTTTTGTAACTGATCGATATTCCTGCACGGCTTGAATGATTAATTGCTGTTTTAAAATTAGGCAAATTTTTCACATAATCAAGAAACTTCTGGATACCTCCACTGCTACCGGACCTTCGTGAACATTGATGATTTGCTACGTAATGGGCAGTATAACAGCCACCCACCTTTAGTTTAGGTGAAACTGCTAAAAAGTAATTTTTATATCATTCCTTATCGGCATAATAAAAAACGAAATCGAAAGGGCCGTTAAGTTCCGGAACAAGTTCGTGTGCATCGACAAGCCTTGCATCAATATAATTGGAGAGTCCGACTTCTTCGAAATTGGCTAATGCCTCTTTGTACCGAGATTCATTAATTTCGATAGTAATCAGTTTACCACCTGTTTTGCTGAGTGCCCAGACAATCCATATCGCCGAATGTCAGGTGGAAGTTCCTATCTCAATGGTTTTTTTATAATTATTTTTACTGATTGATCTTCTATTAAAATTTTCGAATTAACGTACTCACTGAGGTTTTAAAATTATCTGGAATTCATCTCTCATATTTTAACAATCACCACATAGACACATTATTCTTGATCAGAAAAATTAATAGAGGCAAGATTTACTTTTACCCAGTATTGTAATTGTTCAGGCATCTAGCATCCCACACCACCGCCTCTGAAACTTCCAAAGTGATGACACTTTACTATTAGGTGCAGTAGCCTCTGCGGTATCATTGATCGTCGGTAGAATAGGCATTATGAATATTATAATGGTTTCTATCCGGCGAAAAAAGCCGCAAGCCTTAATCCCATTAATACATTACGATACGAGTAGTTATAACCTAAATTGAGCGATTCTGAACATAACAACTTCGATTCTTTCAGTGACTTACTCCTACCTATTTGGTTTACTGCATGTATTTCATACTCTCTTCACAAACAAGAGTGTTTGTGTTACATAAATCGCTCAATTTAGGTATAAACTAATTGTAAGATAAATACATATGAAAAATTGTTGAAAATTAGTAAGAAGAATTTCGACTCTGCGTTAAAAGATCATTAATCGGGAGCAATCACAATTTTCGATCAAATGAATGCTCACCTTTCCGTAAGATGTTTATTCAGGGATTTCTATGTCTACTTCAGAAGATAATTTAAAATGAAGAATTTGATTACTACCGGAATCAACGACATAAACCACTTCATCATCTACAAAAATACCTTCCGGATGATTCAATAAATCATTATAAAAGCAAGTAATAATAGTATCCCGTTCTATGTATGAAGTATACGATTATTTAGTTGATCAAGGGGAAAATTTTTAATCTAATCTGTTGATAAACGGAATAGCATAACTCTATCATTTCCAGTATCGGCTATATATACAATCTGCTCTTCAAGAAAAGGAGAAACTGCAATTCCTTTGGGATTATTAAACTGTTTTGGTTCATCTCCGAATCCTACTACTGATTGCAATAAAATTCCAGTCGTAGAGAATCTATAGAATCCTGGAGTATGTGTTGTAGTATCTAATTCACTTTTAGAACTTCCAGCATCTACAACAAAAATATATCCTTGGCGATCTAATGCTATATCTTCCGGATTCCAAATATATTCTGATGAGTAAAAATCTGTCCAAATAAGATTAGTATTCGGAACAAGTATTTCCTGTCCCTCAAACATAGAAGTAGTAATACTTTGAACCTTAAAACTATTAGTTAACTGACTGGTCCTGCCAGTCTGTGTAAACAAAAATGCTTTTGAATCTTCAGCACGGGATGATATATCCAGATATCGCTCGCGAATCGATACTATTGAAGTTGGAAGAATTGCAGAAAACAGTCCCGTCCCATTTACATAAAGAGGAATGGGCCCTTTTAGAGTATTATCTCCCCTAAAATCATATACAAAGCTGAATTCCAGATAATTTGTATTGCTATCAGCTACATCAATAACAGTGACATAATACTCAAATCCGTTATATACAGTAATTCCTGTGAATTGCCGATCTGGTTGGCTTGTTTGCTCATAAACCTCCTCAATAGGCGCATTACTGATAATGTGGTTATTATTAAAAAGGTCTATTTTATAAATCTTATTTGTCTTATTCACAATAAGCAATGCTAAGCTGTCATTTTGACTTATTGCTTCAGGATGTTCAATAAACTGTGAAACTCCCTGAATTTCACCACCTGCATCCATCATAACTATCCGATTATTGTCAGTATCACAAACATAAACAAAATTATCAACACCAAAATATATATCTGAAGGTTTTTTAAAATCCCAACCATTTTCTTTATTCAAAATAGGGTAAATGAAATTATATACCTCTTTTCCAATATTCGAATAGCGATCTTCAACATCGGGAACAGTTGGTAATGAATATTTATCATGTGAACAGGACAGCATTAAGAATAATGAAAATAAACTTATTTTTAGATATCTCATTAGTATTCTCATTAAAACATTAAATGTACTGTAAATTGATTGATATATCCTAACCTTCCAAAGTTGGAAAAGGAATAATCTAAATGTAAATTACCACCGGCAGCTGGAATATTAATTCCCAGCCCAAGGGAAATATCCCTTTCTACCCTGCCGGTTATGTAACCTCCGCGTATAGCTATTAGCTTTCGCCACCAATATTCAACACCTAAATTAATATTTTCGATATTGTCATTTGGATGGTTCAATTGGACAGACCATGTTAATTTATGTATAGAATTCTCAAAGACTTCAGTAGCTATACCAATTCTAAACATTATGGGTGGTGAAAATTTTTGAAATTCATCAACCTCAATTTTTTCATTGTCCAGATTTTCATATATAAAACTTCCAGATGGGGCAATTTCGGGGCCAAAATTTGAAACCGATACAGCAAATCTTGTTGTTTTCCATCCGGTTTTATAATACGTACCAAAATCAAAAAGAAAGGATGACATACTTAATTCAGCCAGTGTTTCATTAAGGTACTTTACAGTAATTCCAAAACTAAACTTGTCAGTCATATTTCTTGCATAAGTAAGTCCGGCTACAAAATCAGAATACGAAAAATAGCTGCCCGTACCAAATGGCTGAAGTTCTGTAGTTTCCATCATATCTTCTGTGCTGAGTACTGTAAAAAATAGACCTATAGAATTTACCGTATTTATATGGTAGACAAGACCTGCATAATCTACATTAATATCAACAAACCATTTAATATGTGAGAAGAAGAGATCGTTCTTATTAAATTGGCTTATCCCGGCAGGATTCCAGTAAAGCGCTTCAGCATCATTAGCCACAGCGACAAATGATTCTCCCATTCCAAGGGAACGAGCACCTATGCCAATTTTTAAAAATTGTGCAGCCGAAGTACCTACACGCTGTCCTCCAAGATTTGGAAATAGCTGACCACAAACCGAATTACTTATTAACAATAAAAAAATTGATGTGGTAATGATCTTATGTATCTTTACTTTCATAATGTTTAAAATTCTACAGACATTCCAAAACGAATATTTCTTGGCTCTTTATATCTTGCAGGATTCAGCGGAAAAGGATTAGAAATAGGAAATGTTAGATCAGGATAGAGTGGATCGTTCCAGCTAATAGGAGTAGGGTCACCATACTCGTATGCTCTTCCAGTAACACTATTGATGATATTTGCATTCTTATTATTAAAAAGATTATGTATTTCAACAGTAAAAGTGTATTTCAGCCCCATAATTTTAAAGAATTTCTTAATACTAAGATCAGCCCATTGCCAATTAGTACCAATTTTACTATAAGCCAGACTCTGATCTTTCACTCTGGTATAAACAGGACGACCATCATTAGGGCGGTAATAAACAAATTCTGCTGGCGTATAACGCTTACCCGCTTGAATAAACCATCTGAAGTTTATATTCCAATTACTTAAAAATTTCATTCCCAATATAGTAGGTCCTTTTCTCTCAGGGACAAACCAATTCGCATTAGCAGATATCTGCCAGGGACGATCCCATATCGCAAAAGTCTCTTTAATTGGCTCTTCTGAAATACTCCCTCGTGCAACTAATAGCCCAACGTCAGGAGATGAAGATTTGGTAGTTGCTATCGAATATGAGCCATTAATACTACCAGAAAAATATTTTCCAATTCTTGTTTTATATTCTAACTCTATACCTCTGGAACGTGCATAATCAAGATTTATATAAAAAATAGCAGAACCAATTCGAGGAATACCACTAATCGTAGTAGTCTGCACATAATCAAATATATCCTTATAATAGCTTGTAAAACTAATGACGTCATTCTCAGAAAATTTATGACGAATTCCAAGCTCATATATCACAGATGTTTCAGGGTTAAGATTCGGATTACCAAATTTTTGATAAGAAGATTTTGAGCTTACTCCTCCTAATTTGGCATATACGAACTGTGGGCGAGGACGCTTTGAAAAGTGACCGTAATTAAAAAATAGCATCTGGTTATCAGAAATTGGATGCGAAACTCCCAACCTTGGCATAAGGCGCATTTTAAATCTATGATCAAATAATTTATAAGTTTCATCCTTATACTGTTGCCTCATAGCATCGGTTAGAATGTTATCGGGATCCTCAACTGCTCTATCTACATATTTTCCGGGAAACCAGTAATCCAATCTTAACCCTACATTAAGGTAAAATCCCTCAAATTTGATATCATCCTGACAATAGAAAGCACCATCTGCTGGATAAACTCGATAAATATCCTGACTTGAGCCAAAACCCCCCTCCATCCAGGGATCAACAATATCTATCAGCTGCATTTCTTTAAAAGAGGACTCAAAACCTGCTTTTAAAGAGTGAATATCCCCGATTCGGCTGGTAATATTTCCTTTAAGAATATACAATTCAACATAGTGATCATGCCAGAATGTTGCATTTCCATAATCATAGAAACCATCACCAGGGACAACTCTAATTTTTGTCGTGTCCCATGCAGTGAAATATTCAATAGGAATCCGTGATACATCTATTGGAAAAGAGTACTCAGACCAATGTTTTCCATTCCAATCAGAACGCAAATGCGCCCAGTATTGACTGAATTTAAATTCATAAAATGTTCTTCTATTCAGAGTATGGGACCACGTTAATAAAAGATGTTCGTTATTATGGGAATATGTATTGAACCTATCCAGATTCTTCGAAAAATCGTAAGGAAATCCAGGACCGGGTTCAACATATTCTAGATTCGTCTGGAGAGATTGTTTGTTTTGATTGATTGCAATGGACCTGTTATATGACAAAATTAGTTTGTGCGTATCATCAATCTTCCAAGTAAGTTTATAAAGTCCAACCCAGTTATTATTTTGCCTCGGAGAAAAAGTAGTCGGTGCAAGTATGTTTCTACCGAAAATTTCAAATGTTGGTGTGATAGACGATTTTAGTTGCTCTGCTGTTTTATGTGTATAGTCATCAGAAACCATTCCATAGAAATTAAAGAAGAAATAGAACTTTCCAGGCAGTTTAATTCCAATCGCAGGCAATAAATTTGATGTGACCGGCTCTTTACCGCCTATATTCACCTCACAAATATCGGTATTAAAACTCCACTTACTTTCCCTGAATAGCCCTAGGTTATCCGATTTATAAGAAAAATAGCCTTCATACTTATCTTGCCCTGACTTTGTTTTTACATTCACAATTCCTGAAGTCGCTTGACCATATTCAGCCCTGAATCCACCAGTGATAATTTCTACTTCCTCAATGGCTTTAGCACTGATATTCAGTCCAAATCCAGTACCAGATAATGGATCTTGTACAGAAATATCATCAAGAAGGTATTGAACCTCATAGGTTCGACTACCCCGAATATGTATTTCGTTATCCTGTTCAG
Organism: Fidelibacterota bacterium; assembly: GCA_016782645.1. Lineage (GTDB taxonomy): Bacteria > Fidelibacterota > UBA2242 > UBA2242 > UBA2242 > BS750m-G69. The sequence continues at coordinate 38,458 of JADHYC010000008.1, forward strand.
TAACACCTACCTGTTCGGAAATAATATCCTGAACATTATCAAGCGGACGATTATATATATCTTCTTTACTAACTGATCGGATAGTACCAGTTTCATTGAGTTGCAGAAGAGGTTTGGCACCTATTACCACTATTTCCTGTCCTAAAGCGAGAGCAGTCTGTTCCATCTCGAAATTTATTATAACCTTTTTTCCTGATTCTACCCTCACCCCGGTTTTTTGAATAATTTTATAGCCAATATAACTTATTTCCATTGTATATTCTGCGGGATTCACGTTGCGAATAACATAATGACCAAAAGCATCTGTAGAAATCCCTAAATATGTACCTAATATCATAATATTAACACCAACAAGCGGCTCTTTTGTCTTGAAATCTTGAATAACTCCTTCAATTGTACCAGGACTTCTGCTCTGTGAATAAACGATTGAAGCGAGTAAAAAGAACCCAAAAAAGAAAATCAGTAATTTGTAAAAAATGATCTGTTTTCTATTCAAACACATAGTTTAAAATAATATTGAAAAATTCATTTAAATTGTCATTTCCATTTAACTGGTGTAAAGGTGCACCGGAAAAAACAAAATCATAAACACCGGTGTTATCATTTCTCCCTAATAAAACAAATAGTGGGTTACTCTCTGTACCAGGATCGGCATATTCATATAGATTTACAGACCCTTCTTTAGGTGCCGTTGATATTACACCAAAGATAATATTCGAAACTTTAAGTTCAGGTAGTAGATATGGTGCATCTGGAAAAATTTCCTGAAAATCTGATTGAGGATTGAATACAGATCCCGGAAGCATCCTATCATAATATTTGCCCAGTGAATCAACAGGAGAAAAGGCAAGTGGTTCACCCTGAGAACCAAACCCTGTATTAAATTGCGCAATAAAAATTATTTTACCGCCATTTTCTAAAAATTCAGGAATTGCAATCTGTGCAGCAATAAAATGTTCATCGTCTGCTTTGACTAAATCAGTATACCATATAACCCTATCAAATAGTTTCAGAGTCTCCTTAAACTGAATAACGGATAAGGGGAAAATCTCTTCAATATTCCAGTAATCATAATCGCCACTCTCAGGAATCACTGTGTTAAGCATCGACTTATAATATGCATCTGGAAATCCAAAAGTAGCAGATTCAGAGATGTGATCGTCAATTAATAAATATCTGCTCTTTGGTTTTTTCGCATACCAGAATGATAAAGTGTCTTCCGGCATGCGAATAGTCTCACTTTTCGATCCGGCAATATCTACAGCACGGATATAAAAAGAATGAGAGCCTTCTGTTAATCCGCTATCCGCATTTAAAGTAAGATTTCTCATATAACCCGGACCAGTATGCCAATTTGTGGTATCATCAAGAGCATATTCAAATCTAACAATAGTTGAATCTCCGTCTAGATCAGAGGCAGTCCAGATAAAAGTCGTCACTGTGAAAGTAGTGTCAGGCACTCTGCTAACCATCGTCCATCGTATTTCCGGAGGAGAATTTTTAATTGGAAAATATTGTTTAGCAGGTGTTGGATCAACCGCTCCTAATGTGTCCGTCGGAGGAAGACTTAGAAGTTCTTTCCCTGTTAATAGAGCAAGAGAAGACCCCATTATGGATTGTACTCCGCTATTATCTCCCTCTGACAGAACTAAATCAAGACTATCAAGAATTAATAGTTCAATACCAACATCTGAAAAATATTCATTATCTACATCAGATTTTGTAGGTACTTCATAATCCCATAATGCGGTATTATCTACAGCTTTAACCTGAAACAGGTAAATGGTATCTGTCCTTGTAATTTCGAGAGGAAAAACATATGAGTGTTCAGTTGTAAATATCCAATCCGTATTGACAGGAGTTTCTTTCCATGTATAGTAAAAACCTGTTACAAAACCATCCGGATCCCGCCCATCCCATGAGATTTTTTGGACACTCTTAGTGTAATTCAATGTATCTTTAGAAGAAATAAAAATACTCGTTTCAGGTGGGATGTTCTCTTTATAATCCGTAATTTTTTGATAATCACAACCATTATTAACAAACAAAACAATTGCAACAATAAAAAGTGAAAACAAAAACCTTCTATTATGGATCCCTGAATTGAGCAATTTATATAACACAAACACTTTTGTTTGTGTAGAGATTGGGTGGTGTTTAAACCACCACCCAATCTTGTTAATATTTCCTTTAAACCGATTGCACATTATTTTAAGAATAACATCTTTTTAGAATCTGTGAAGTTATTTCCCTGTAATCTATAAAAATACAATCCTGAACTAACCGGTAAGCCGGAATAATCTAATCCATTCCATTGAACCTCATAAACTCCCGGTGCAACTCTTCCATCATATAGAGTTCTAACTTTTTTTCCTAATATGTTGTAAATAGTTATTGAAACCGGACTGAATTCAGGAACACTGAATCGTATTGAGGTCTTCATATTAAATGGGTTGGGGAAATTTTGTCCTAAATTATATCTATCAATAATATCGGGCTGAGATTCATCCAGGTGTGTAATGTGACCAACTATATCTAAAGTATCTCGTGGTAGTAATTTATAGTCTCCATAGCTGTAATAATGAATTGCAATTATTTTCTCAATAGTTTCATTTAGAGCAAAAGTAGAATCCAAATTACCTCCAAATGCACTCATTGCATCATCGACACGTAATGGGCCAGAACCATCATCCACCTCAAATTCACCATAATTACCAGGACTATCAGGAAATGGGTCAGTTATAGTCAAATTCTCTACCTGGATAAGAATACTTTCATAAGCCTCGGCATTTACACCTCCTGTTGTGATCTCTCCGGTAGTCACTAAAATAGGATCAAAAACACCATAATCAGCTGTTACCACTTCAAAGCTTGTAATATCACTTAAACGGGTTACACCATAATTCTCTTCAACAGTTCCGGTTACTCTAACCCAATCACCTTTTTTCGGTTTATTAGTGGCATCATATATCCAGATACCGTACCAGGCACTGTCTTTTTCCTGTATGTAATAGTTATTCACCCAATCAGTAGAATCGGTAGTAACAACACCTTCTAATGCTACTGGAAAATATACATAGCCGGATCCGTCATAAGAGTAACCCCAGGTAAATTGGACATCTTTGATATCCAGCCCTTCATCCCGTATTACGTAGTGATAGACCCTTTCAGTAGTATCTCCCGGCACTTGTGAAAAATCACCTTCGTTATCTACAGCTGAAATAAAATATCGCATAAAAGAATTATTTGCTTGTATGGGGATTTGGGCAGAGAAAGTATCTTCAATAGCCGTCATGGTTACTGATACAAAATCTCCACAATCAACACTATAGTGTACCTGGGCAGAATCAACTTCTAAGTTGTCAATAATAACAGCAGAAACTGTCACAACATCACTAGAAGTTGGAGTACCAATATCTCTTCTAACAGTTGATATTTCCGGAGGGTTGGTCAGAATTTCAATATCTGAATCATCTCTGGGATTAATTGTAAAAAATGCCATCCCTACATCTCTTACGAATCCTTGAATGTTTAAGCGTGTCCCATTAGCTGCCCAAGGATTTGAACCCTGGTCGAACTGACCCCGGAAATACATGAAATAATCATCAATATATCCTGTAGAAGTCCCATCGGTAATAACAGCCTGGTTTGAAACATAGCTATTATTGGTAATCGTTACATTCTCTACTCTGACATATTGACTTTCCCACTGCTCTCCGGCATTATGTGTGGCTAAATCGGCAAGCGTAAGAAGTTTCGGTTCAGGCAAAGTATTACCGTATGACACAATCGTAACAGGGGTTACCGGATTAGTAAGAATGGCTAATTGCGTAATTCCGGAATAGTCAGCCATTACACCGGTAAAATAAACCTCATCTCCTTCCTGAACGAAACTGTAAAGTGTATTTACTTCAAATGTATCGTTCTGGAGTACTAAAATCCCCGACCACGGGTCTGCTAAAGGCTCAGTGATATAGTTAGACCAGCGCGCACCAATCCATAATTCACGCGGACCATGCTGAACTAAACCTTTCACAACAACAGTATCCCCATGGTAATAGGAATCCTGGCTTGAATCCGGATTTGGTACATACTGCAGATCGTGAATTGAAATAGTATCATAGACTGCTGTCTGTGCAGAAGCACTGGATAACAGAACAAATGAAACTAAAAAAAACAACACAGTAACAAAGCATCTTCTCATTTTGTCCTCCTCTTAAAAAATTAAAAATGACATCATCTTTTATTATTTAATCACAAGAAATTTACCCTTAAATATATTACCAGTATTAATATCTTTTACTGTAAATATATATAAACCTGTTGCAATTGCCTGATCATATCTTGATACAAGATCCCAGGCATGTTCACCTCCGGGAAATACTGTATTTCCAAATGAAAATTGCTCGTACCATTTTATATCTTGTCCATGATAATCCATTCCATGATGGATGAATTTGTCCACTAGATCCCCTGCTATTGAATATATCCGAACTTCACAATTACTTGGTAAATTGTAGAAGAATAGTTTTCTTTCTCGTTCAAAACTGCCGTCCCATAAGGCATTAGCACGATATGGATTCGGATAAACGCCTATTTTACTCTTTTCATCTACTGGTTGATCTGGGGTTCCAGGACTAACTATAGTTAAATTTTGCAATTTGCTGCTCTCAAGGCTACCGAGACGTAACTTTACATCTCCACTGTCAAACGCAGTTACACTAAATGCATACTGCCAGCCGTTGTGCAAATTGTCTATTTCCAGTTTATATCTAAATACAATAGTATCAATTTCTCCAGATTCTGTTTCAATGTACTCAATAATTGGCTCTGACATATAAATGCTATCCAATCCGGTATCATAGAACAATCCGTCTTTATTATCAAATTCTCCTACTAGTCCCATATCAGTTGTAATACCTGAGGTGGATTGATCAGCACCGATAAACGAGCGATAAACTCTGTAACCCTCAAAATCACTACTTTTAGTAATCAGATCAATAGATTCTTCAGACCTACTATCCCATAGCAGTGTAACTTTAGAATTTCCTGGAATCGCTTTGAGATAAGGAGGCATCGGAGGCGTTGGTAGAATATAGCGGTCCAGTTTTCCATTTCCATTTATATCTTCAGTAGAATCTGTTTCAGCATAATCCAGAATCCCATTGCGGTTCGAATCCTCTCCGTGATATGCCCTGTATGCCCACCAGTTATTTTCAATAAGATTTTGTTTAGCCCTTTTATCATCTACTGTGCTGGGATTAATACCCGCCTTCTTTGCACAGACAAAAGCAAAAACAACATTGATGGAAGAATCAGGGGGAATAGATGCAAATGGTCCGGTTGTGATCAAGCTCATTCGATTGCCAGGTTTCTGGAAAATAGCTGCATCAAAATAACTATCAGTGATTGATTCTGTCATTCTCTGATACCTGCTTCCTTCATCAGAAGGCGCTCTATCTTCATCAGAATCTCCACCACTAAACAACCACCAGTTGTGAAAAACATCCCCTTGATAATTTGGATCCCCTGCAACAGGATCTGCACCTAAAAAAGCAACAGCAACATAACTGTCTGTAAAACCGGGATCTCCATTATAATCGTAGCAATAGACTAATTTCATGCTATCGTTATCAACATATCCAACACCTGCATGCAGATAAAATGGTGATCCTACCCGCGGCGGTGTTATATTAGTGTTTCTTACAACAAGATCCGACCACAACCCAACATAAACATCCCGTAAAGTATCATCCCAAATATTTGAAATGGAGTAGTTAAAGATAATAAAAGCATCAGCAAACGGATAATTCCAAGCGTATGTTTCAAGGTGAATACCAAGCCCCAATGGGTAATGATATGGTATTTGAATACTTGTACCTGGTACTATTGTATTTGTATCGGTAAAATCTGCAATAAAGTCCTGGTGGCTTATAGCATCAATCGAAAAAAATTTATCTTCAGGTATTGATGATCTCTCCATAACTCGATCTGAGAGGTCAGCTGAACTTGTAAACTCAAAATTTATCGAGCCACCTCCGCCTAAACGAGGTGTGTTAAAAGCACCAGTACTTACATGAATTCCACTTGGAATGATAGCTCCAACCCATAATCCTCCAACAAATAAATGTTCAATACCGGATCCTTTAGGATATTCGCAAGATGGTTGATCAACAGGCATCTGTTCAACAAATCCATCTCCAATAGTGCCAAAATTGCTGATTGTCACTCCGATATTACCAACTGTTGTAAATTTCGAATCGTCATCAACTGCAACTTTTGATAGCGGACTATGGTTTTGATCTATTGAAACATTCTGAGCGATTAAATAGATAGGCAAAAATAAGAAAAAGATAAATATTGTTTTCGAACCCGTATTACTTTTTTCCATTTTCCTTTTTTAACATGATACAATCATTATGGATAACGATAAAATCTACAAAAAGTATCTTCAATCAAAAAGTAAAAAATTTAAGTCTCATATTAAGTCTCATATAGTGAATTGGAGAAATAATATAATTTGTTTTAGTTCCATAATCAAATACTTTTTTGCTTATGGTTCTCCTAATGAATCTTTGAAACTTGAACAAACAAGTGATATTGGGTTAGGTGCAGGGTACAGAGGTGAAATTGCAGATATTCCTCTTAATGCTAAATACAATTTTTATCACATCGCATTCAAAGGAAAAGCACTTCAAATAACTGAACCAGAAAAAGCAAATACTCCAGGATATGATTACAATGGTCGTCAGTATATTCCAATTGGTGAATCAACTTACTCGGGACATGAGCTTGCTTGTCAATACCGATTTACCATTTAATCTTAAGGTTGGCTTCAATATGAGCATTGCACACAATCTATGGGGTGAACTAGAAGACTCAGAAAGTGCTCAGTCCTTGTATTCAGCAGATAAAGTAGTGGCAGGTGTTGATTTTGTTGATTCTTTATACAGGAAAATCAAACTATAATAATAATGGTGTATGGGATCCGGGTGAAGAAGAACTCCATAAAAAATTCGTGAACAAATTTGATCGGAAGGTTGAAGTTGGAATGCCTCAAACAATTTTCGGTGGTACACTCAATTATACTATGAGTGGATTATCCATTAGAGCTGTTGTACATTATTACAGTAATATCTATGTTATGGAAAATAGCAGTAAAGTTCTTGTAGCCAATAAGGATAAAGAAATATTTGGAGAATATACTGACAATAGTAACACAAAAGAAGCAGATCGAGTTTATACATGGAGTGAAACAATTCAACCTGTAACTGTTGTTGACTACCGTTTTGTAGCTGTAGGATTCCCACTTAATGTCTCACTTCATATTAACAATATCTTGGATACTGAATATTGGCAAACAGGTGACTCATACGGATTTAAACCTGGTGCAGCAAGAACTATCTTACTAAACGCTGGTATTACTTTCTAACAAGTTAATTGGATAATGCTAAAAGGGCTGGTTCTACCAGCCCTTTTTAATATCGTAGTACACTAGTTATTTTTTCAAACCTCTTTTACACCAATACCCGGTCTATCACTTAGAACCAATTTCCCATCTATAACTTTTACACCCTCGTATGGATCATTAGAAATAAGCAGATTACCGTCAAGGTCGGCATAATCAATTAAAGACGAAAGCTGAGCAGCCGCTGAGACCCCAACAGAACTTTCAATCATACACCCTATCATGATCTTCATATTTAGAGATTTAGCCAACCAGATCATTCTAAGTGCTTCCTGCAGTCCTCCTGCTTTCATTATCTTGATGTTAATACCATCGTATGCTTCTGCAAGTTTAGGTATATCTGAAGCTGTTTTAACCGCTTCATCCGCAATAATAGGAACCTCCACCCTGTCTCTAAGCCAGCGAGTTTCCTCAAGCATTTCCGATGGCATTGGCTGTTCGATAAATTCCACACCATTTTTCATCAACCACTCAATCTCTTTAATTGCTATCTCTTTATCTTTCCAACCTTCATTAGCATCAACGCGTATCAGTTTATCCGGCGCAACTGAACGAACTGCTTCTATCAGCTCTTTATCATTCTTTTTTCCGACTTTGACCTTCAGAATTTTATATGGTGCAGCCTCTCTTGTCTTTTGTTTAACAACTTCAGGAGTATCAATTCCGATTGAAAAAGAAGTTAAAGGTAACTTCGTATGATCAAGTCCCCATAATCTATAAAGCGGTATATTTAGCGCCTTTCCGATCCAATCCATAAGAGCAATATCCAAAGCGGCTTTTGCAGCTGTTTGTGCCGTTGTTAAACTCTTAATATCATAACTTAGTTGAACATACTCCCAGGGATTGCACTTTTCAAAAAGAGGAATAGACTTTTTAATTACTTCAATAGTGGACTCCGGAGTTTCATTATATCGTATATTTGGAGCCGCTTCTCCTATCCCAATAATTCCATCCTTCTCAAGATAGACAAAAACATCATCTTTATAGTTACTCGAATTACGGGAAATTGTCCACGTGTGCGTTAAATTTAATCTCTTAACTTCAAATTTTACATTCATACCCTTCTCCGTAGTTACTCTCTTACTGCTACATGAAATTCCCGGGATGCTACCGGCTACTCCTACAGCTACAGTTGCCAGTCCGATTGTTTCAAAAAATTCTCTGCGCTTCATGATTATTTACTCCCTTTAAAATCATCAGACAAAATTTAATTGTTTATGCATTCCAGACAAACAGAAATGTATGCCTAACCGCATTAGCAAGTAGTAGCCCCGACTTATCGGGGCGATATATTTATAGATTATTGAGGTCTCAACCCCAAACTCCAATAAGAGTGACATGTAATTGATTATTGTGCTAATACACAAATAACATATCACCCCTACAGGGTTAAAATGTTCATTTTTTCCACTTTCTCTTTTTTTTCAATCCCTAAGTTTTTGTGCTTGTAATAGTGCATAATATTGTGTATAATCAGTGAGTATACATACGAGCATGAGGAGGTTTTATGGATACAGTTAGATTAAACATCACTCTTCCAAAGAATCTAGCAGAACAATTGGAACAATACGCCAGAGATAGGGGAAAAAGTTCCTTTATAGCTAAATCAATTGAAGAAAGATGTAAGATGATAGAAAGGCAAAGATTGACACAACTTCTATCAGAGGGGTATCAAAAGACTAAAGCTGAAGGTGTTTCGATCACACAAGAATTTGAATCGTCAGATCTAGAGGGATGGAATGAATATTAAAAGATGTGGAATTTATATTGCATGTCTCGATCCAGTGATTGGAAAAGAAATATCCAAAACCCGTCCTGTGGTTGTTATATCCAATGATATTAACAATAAATATGCAGGAACTGTGACTATACTTCCTATCACGTCTAAAAACCTGAATAAAATATACCCGTTTGAGGTATTTTTACCAAGAGGAGAAGGCAATCTCCCCAAAGATTCTAAAGTCAAGGCAGATCAGATTCGCACACTTGATAAATCAAGAATAATATCAGAATTGGGAATAATTGAATCTCAATATATTAAAAAAATTGAAAAAGCGATGGCAATTCATCTGGACCTTTAGAAGAATGCTTACACATAAAATCATGTTGTAGTTTATCGCCTTTCCTTGCAAAGATATATACGAAATCCTTTCGACATAAAAGTTTTCCCATCTGCCCTCACCCAGAGAGCCTCACAATTTGGATATTTTTTAATTATGTCAAGTCCTGCAGTAACCCCTGCAACAAACAATCCAGTTGCAAGCGCATCAGCAAGCTCGGTTGTTGGTGCTATTACTGTAACTGATTGACAAGAATCTGCCGGAAAACCTGTTTTAGGATTCAGTAGGTGATGGATACGTCTGTTGTTATAAAAATAATATTTTTGATAATCCCCTGAAGTTGTAACTGCTCCTTCTGAAATTTCGATAATATTAATAAAAGTGTTTGGCTTACGAGGGTTCTGTATTCCTACTTGCCATGGTTTCCCATCTTTTCTTGAAATGACTCTAAGATCCCCACCTGCATTAATAAGCGTTCCTGCCACTCCTTTTTTCAATAGAATCTCAATTGCTCTATCTACAGCATAGCCTTTGGCTATCCCACCCATTGTTACTCTTATTTTAGAATACAATGCTGATAGTGTTGATTTTTTATAGTTAATTTTCAAATTTTTATAACCAACAAATGAGAGTAATTCTTTAACAATAGACGAATCAGGAGGAATAAGGGAATCTCCTCTAAACCTAAAAAGAGGAAGCAAAACTCCTACAGTTATATCAAAAGCACCATTTGTTTTTTCAGATACATTCAGGCTCCTTTGTATGAGTTCCAAAACCTCAACCGGCATTCCTGTTTCATTATTTTTTCTATTGTTAAAAGCATAAAGGGGACTTTGTGGATTTCCTTCATAAAATAGAGAAGCAATACGTAAAATTTCATTAAAAGATTCATCTATCGCTTCGTTTGCTTTTGACTCTGAAGTATCAAGAACTGTCATCTCAATGGTAGTTCCCATAGCAAAACGTGTAGATTGCACTTGGTGGAAAACTGGCTCTTTTGTACAAGAATTCAGGAGAATAGCCAAGAAGACCAGCCCGAATATACTGGTCAGGCGGGCACAAAGACACAAAAGATTTTTTATATAGCTTGTTTTTATCATTATTTATTTAGTAACAAAATTTTATTTACCACTGTCTATTGAATGTTGACCATTAACCATTTACCATTTTCTATGCCAGAGGTATCCCCCTTGGGATTGGCCATTGGACAGTCTTCACGTTTCAATTTAATCACGTTTCAGCTTTTAACTTCTTTCATCTCAAATACATAAAATTTCTTCAAAGCCTTTCGCCTGCTCCAAATATTTGTTATATATCCAAAAATGAGGAGAACTACAATTCCAATAATAAAGAGTACGATCTCATTAGGAACACCTAATACGGAAGATGATATAAATTGATTCGCTACTAACATGGAAATAAAAAAACCTAGTAACGGCAATCCATACTGCATTGAGGCTAATTTCAATTGATTAGAGCCCAATTGATCAATTAATACTTTATCTCCCACTTTTGCATTAAGTGTATTGCGGACATTTAAAATCCTTTTACCTGAATCATTTGGACGACATACAAATCTGGCGCCGCAGGAATGGCAGGCATCTTTCGTTTGAAGTTCTACAGAAGCAAATTCGCCTTTTAAATCTACTACTTCACCTAAGTCCAGATCTGAGTCATTCATCTAAATCTTAAACCTCGTCTTTATGCCCAACAATTACAATTGCCTTAGTAGGACATTTCTCTGTAGGTAGCACCAGCTCTTTTGTATATTTATCATAATCGACTTCTGCTAAATTATTCACAACACTAAAACCTTCACCTTCAACTGCACGCTCACAAATTTTGCAGCCTATACATGCATATTTACATACACTTCGTGAAGTTTTAGGATTATCCCTGTTATTACATAAAACAAAAATGTGATGACTAATTGGATGCAATTCAATTACATCTCTTGGACAAGCTTCGACACAATTTCCACAGCCAGTACATTTCTGACGATCAACAACCGGTATTCTTTCAGAGTTCATCTTTATAGCATCAAAAGGACAAACGTCAACACAATCTCCATAGCCAATACATCCGTAACTACATGCACGCTCACCACCACTCACAAATGTTGCAGCAATACAGGACTGAATCCCCTCATATTCGGCTTTTTTCTTTACTATGGAATCGCCGCCCTGGCATATTACAACAGCGACCTGTCTTTCACCCGGTTTAATCTCTACACCAAGAAGTTCTGCAATTTTTTCTGCTGCTTCGATTTCGCAAACAGGACATAACGTAATTTGAGCTTTTCCCTCTACAAGGTTTTCAGCAAAATTAGCACATCCGGCGTATCCGCAGCCACCACAGTTCACACCAGGTAAAAGGTCAATTGCTAACGCAATGCGAGGATCTTCTTCAACATGCAATTTTTTATTAGCTATGGCTAATCCCATAGACAGTAGTAAACCAAGTACTCCCATACTCAGGATAGCATATATGAGAGATGTATAATTCATTCTCCGACTCCTAATAAAATGTCAAATTAATCCCGCAAATCCCATAAATGCCAGAGCAAGACAACCGGCAACTATCATAGTTATTGGTGCACCTTTAAAATATTCCGGTACATCAGCCAGATCCAATTGCTCACGAATTCCAGCCATAATAACTATCGCCATTGTGAATCCGGCTCCGGCGCTAAATCCAAATACTACACTCTCTATAAAATTATACTCCTTTATCACAAGAAAAAGTGCAACTCCAAGAATTGCACAATTAGTTGTAATAAGCGGAAGATATATTCCCAATGCATCATAAAGCGGCTTACTTACTTTTCTCACAAACATCTCAACAAGCTGAACTAACGAAGCAATAACAAGTATAAAGGAAACAATCCTTAAAAATTCCAGATGCAGTCCAACTAATATATAGTGATTGATTAACCAGGAAACAGATGCCGCCAAAGTCATAACGAAAGTTGTCGCCATTCCCATACTCAGCGACGGACTTATTTTCTTTGAAACGCCAACGAAAGGACAGATACCAAGAAACTGTATTAGAACATAGTTATTTACAATTGCTGCTGAAATAAATATTAGAATAAGTTTCATATTAATCCCTTAATTTTTAATAACCGCCAAGGTGGTTCAAATTAGCATTTTCTTTTTGATGAAATCCAATTAAATATTCCTATCATTAATCCCAGAGTTAAAAATGCACCGGGAGGAAGACCCATTACCATCCATGGTTGAAAACTCGCTGGCATTATCTGAAAAGAAAATATCGTCCCGGAACCTAACAATTCCCTTATTGATCCTAATACAATGAGAGTCAAAGTAAAACCAATACTTATTCCAAAAGCATCAATAATCGCTCTATGAACAGGATTCTTTGAAGCAAATGCTTCCTGGCGACCTAATACAATACAATTCACAACAATCAGGGGAACAAACGGACCTAACGACTTACTAATATCAGGAAAGAATGCTGCCAAAGTTAGATCTGTTACCGTTACAAATGTGGCTATAACAATTATAAATGTCGGTATACGAACTTCCTTAGGGATAATTTTCCGAATGAGAGAAATAAGAGTGCTCGAACACACCAGTGTAAAAATAACCGCCAAACCCATTGAAAGTCCATTAATAGCGCTGTTTGTAACAGCAAGAGTTGGACATAAGCCGAGAAGCATCACTAAAACAGGATTTTCTTTCCAGAATCCTTTTAAAAACTCCGCAAATAGAGATACTTTTTCTTTTGCCATTTTACTTTACCTCTCGATTTCTAATAGAATTCGCCTTTGAAAGAAAAATCTCGCGATTCGTTTTAATAGTAGAATTTAAAATATCAACAACTGATTCAGATGAAATTGTAGCACAGGTGATCGCCTGTATTTCACCCACTTTTGAAGGTTTCTGGTTAACAATACAAGTAATCCCTGAAACAACTTCTAAATTATTAAATTGATTTATAAACCAGAATCTATCACCTATATTTGTTGAATCATCTTCTATTTTAGTCCCAATTCCCGGTGTCTCTGCTTGCTGAAGCATTTTTAAACTAAGTATCTTAGTTAATTTTGGGTTCATACCCACAAGCATCTTTATTTTGCTCTGAAAACCATATCCTTCAGCAACAAATGCCACACCTACCAAATCACCTTTTTCATTCTTACCTAGGTAAAACTTGGTATCATTAATAATTTCTTCTTCACAAGATACAGTTCCAGGAAGAACTTTATATATTTTATTTTCTATTTCACCTTTTTGATTCTTATTTACACAATTACCAGAAAATTCAGCAAAAAAGGCTTTACTACTTCTATTTATAGCATCATTTAAAATATTAACAACTGATTCAGACGAAATCGTAGCACCGGTGATTGCCTGTATTTCACCTTCTTTTGAAGGCTTTTTATTCTTAATGTAAGTAATTCCTGT
>JADHYC010000050.1 GCA_016782645.1 Fidelibacterota bacterium
CCGCTAATCCCTGCTTGTTCAATATTAATGTCATTGCTGCTGTTAATGTAGTCTTTCCGTGATCTACGTGACCTATCGTTCCTACATTCACGTGAGGCTTTGTCCTCTTAAATTGTTCCTTTGCCATGGATCTCTCCTTTTACTTTTATTCTCTTTAATATTTGACGGTCACAAACTTGGTTAACACATAATATCTAATAATCACTTTCTAGAGCCCACGACCAGGATCGAACTGGTGACCCCATCCTTACCAAGGATGTGCTCTACCGGCTGAGCTACGTGGGCGAGAGCGGGTGAAGGGAATTGAACCCTCGTCACTGGCTTGGAAGGCCAGAGCTTTACCACTAAGCTACACCCGCAATTATAATAGTGGGCCGGGATGGATTCGAACCACCGTAGGTGTTACACCGGCAGATTTACAGTCTGCTGCCATTAACCACTCGGCCACCGACCCATAATACTGAATATTTTATATTAAAAATTTTGCTGTCTACGGTAAAGTATATATTCTAAATAAATTTCATTTAAATTTGACTTAGCGAAAGCAAAAACTCCCTCCCAACAATCCCGTTTTAACAACTACGGGTCTTGGTAACCGCCAAATCTCCATTTCAAAAATCTTAATATAAACACAAAACCCTTTTTAAATTGATGAGCCACCAGCAGGAGTCGAACCCGCGACCCGCTGATTACAAATCAGCTGCTCTACCAACTGAGCTATGGTGGCGTAATCAAAATTTAAAAAATCTTTGTAGTTTAATAAATAAATATTTTATATCAAATATATATTTAAAGAACTAAAAATAATTTCAATTTAGGCTTCTTTAACATTATATTGGATCTTCGAGACAAAGCACTTTCTTAAGTGAATGTTTTCTTGTCAATTCTTTTAAATATTTCTCTCTCAACCTTACATCATATCTCTTTGATGCATCAAAAGTTGAAAACAAATTGCCAAAGTAATATAAAAAAATCCCAGTACCCACATAATAGTATAATTGAGGATAAAAGCTCTCAGTAATTAACGCAATCCCACACAATCCACAAAAACCCAGCATCGTTAAAGTTCCATCCCAATACTCTTCCAAAGCTATTCTTCCTGATCCTGGAATAATACCAGACAACGATATTGCACCCCATTTTCTAATCCAATTCATAGAAGGTATAACTTCCAGATCTTTTACTAATTCACCTATAATTGTTAAATGACGACCAGGCTCGTTCACTATTATTCCCAATATTGAATCCGCAAGTGAAACTTCATCTAAAGCTATAAGATTATAAGCAGTAATTATTTTAAAAGGAAATTCCGGCTGGCACACTGAATAAATAAGGCTCGAATCATAATCCCCTTTTTCAAATAAAAAAAACGCTAATCTCATCCTACTTTCTAAATCGTACTTACTATCAGAATATTTATCACAAACCTTTTGCAGATAGCTTTGAGCAAGATCCAATTTGTTGCTCCGCTTATAAACTGCGGCTATTTTGTAGTAAATAACAGGAACAATTGAATCCTCTGGAAATCTATACAAATACTCATAATACTGCAAAATGGCATTTTTCCAATCTCCATCTATAGCATAACTGTCAGCAACTTGTAAGATATTCTCTTTAAGATTCAACTTTTCAAAATATTGTGACTGACTGAAAGCAAGTCTATTAAACAATAGTACAAATAATAACAAACTTATTTTCAAATCAAATTTCATAACAAAGTTTTATGAAAGTATAAAAATTACCTCATCAAAAGCATTTTCTTACAACTAACAAAATTATCAGCCATTATACGATAGATATATAGTCCCGTTGGCATTTGCTTTCCATTATCAGATAAGCCGTTCCATTCTACTGAATATGAACCAGCAGGCTTTTTCTCAAACACTAAAGTCATAACCTTGTTACCAAGCAAATCATAAACTGCAAGTTCTACAAAGGATTCATGCGGCAGTTCATAAAATATTTTCGTTGATGGATTGAATGGGTTAGGATAATTATCATGTAAGCAGAAAGCTGTTGGAACTGTCTGTTTATCATATATTGAAACCTGAGTAAGATCCACTAATATGATGTAAATAATTTCATTAGAAAAAGTTGAAAATTCCCCGTCATTTGCCGAAACATACCATCCAATATCTAAAGTTACAGAACTATCCATTAATGCAACAAGTTCTTGAGGAGTAAAATACACAATCGTATCACCTGTACTGAACTGAAAAATATTAACTGTATCTATTATTACTTCTTTAAAAAAACTTAAGGTATAAATTAATGTATCATTATCCGGATCGATTGATTTTTCCCACTTAAATTCTATCACTTCACCATAAATAGGATGAAGATAAAGCGTATCTGAATTCTCTGGAGAAATAAGCGCAAAATCTGATGGTGCTTCATTTATTCCTTCGATAAGCGTTAAACTCTGCACACCTGAACTTACTTCTTGCTCTCCATCAGATGCTATTACACTCCAGAAAACATCAAGTCTGTCAGTTCCATTAGGAAAAAATCCAAAAATATCATCACCATAAATCGTTAATTCTGTATCTGCAACTGTTGTATCCAATAGAACCATTTTTCCTAATTCTATATAATCAATCACTAAATTATAAAAAATGTTTTCGCCCTCCGGGTCAATAGATTCAGTCCATTGAAATTTCAAAGAGTCCTCAAAATTCGTAAGAACGAACTCACTGTCTGCTACCGGTGTAATAAGTACAAAATCTCCAGGCGGCTGATTAATATCAATTACAAGATAAAATCCAACCGTGTCAGTAGATGTTACATTCTCTCCATCAGAAGCTATTACAGTCCACCACATTGCAAGACTATCCTGCCCCTCTGGTAGCCATGACAGCAGAGTATCCGAAGCAAATGCTAATACAGTATCAGCAAGAATGATTGACCGAAAATTAGGTTCGTTAATTGTTTCTTCAATATCAAGGATCCAATTGTACGTAATGTTATCTCCCTCCGGATCAGAGCTGGATTCCCAGATAAAATAATATGTACTGTCCACACTGTTTACAATCAGATTATTATCTATATCAGGATTTATCAAAACAAAACTTGAAGGAGCAAGATTCGGTAAATCTAAGATAAACGTAATTTTATTCATACCTGAAGAAAGCCGAACCTCTTTTCCATCTGAAGCATAAACACCCCAGTACGACACAAGTGTATCACTTTGAGCATCAATAACATCATATATTTCGTCTGCTGTTAAAGTAGATGTTTCTGTTGAAATATTGAAGGCTTCGTATAAAAATTCTCCTCTAAAATCATCACTTTCATCCAAAACAAAAGTATAAGTTATACCATCAGCATCAGTAGACTGCTCCCAGTTAAAAACTATAGATTGGGAAAGATCATTGATAATTACGATGGTATCAATTGACGGATAATACAGATCAAATACACTGGGCAGATGATTTGTATTATCAAAGTAATCTAATGTCATTTCAAGTAGAATTTTGGGATAAATAAATGCTGAACTTGGTTGTGTCATTGCAGAAAAAGAAAAATCTGCCGCTACAAACCGTCCCTGATCCCTATATCGAATTACTCCTCCACATTGAGAATTAAGATATGCAAAGGAAACAATAGCACGCGGATCAACAGGAGAGATTTTTTCATTACCTCCAACAGGTGCCGTAGCCCAAATCCAATTGTTAGAAGACTGCCCAAGAATATCACCTTCTACTCCTTTTAACCAACCAACAGATGTCATTTCATCAGGGTTAAAAGGACACCAGGACTCTCCACTCAATTGTTCTCCGATACTTCCGCCGGTAAGTAAAACATTTATATCTGAGTTAAACAAAATTTCAAGACTGTCTATCTCAGCATCTGTCAGACCCGAAGTTTGTGTTCCAACTGACCAGATCACTATATCACGAAGATTAAGGCATAAATTAATGTATCCCGTTGCACTGATATCTTTACTGTCATATATTAACCCTAAAGAATCCAACGCTAATGCAATTACGTCATTGTCATTTGTTCCATTATCATCATCGACAAATAATACAGGTGAAAACCCGATATTAAAGCGTATTTCTTCTGATGCAATTTCATCACCATTTTCCTTAATAGAAAGAGTAAACAAAACTTCCTGTGGTTCAACATTATGACATAGTAGAAAAGCAAATGGCTCAGATTCATTATCCTGTGTAGTATTTTTTGGAAAGTTCCCTATATTATAATCCCCATCTGTTATTGTTATACAGGAATTTTCAGTGCTAATTTCTAAAGACACGTTATTTAAATCGTTCCCATAATTTGAAACAGAAACCACTAACCTGGCTGTTTCATCTGATTCGAGAGAACCATTACCATTTCCCAATAGTTCCTCAACGATAAAATCCGATAAAAAGACTACTGCACCAACAACTTCAGCAGAATAAATATAGGCTCTTCCTGTATTACTACCAATTGTATGAACATTTGTAGGAATCAATACAACATTATTCAGATCACTCCATGAAGTAATAATTGCAATGCCGTCGTGTCCATTTTCATAAATAATCGGATAATCTGAGGAATAATGGCTTGGAGTACTATCGGTAATTGCATATCCTCCCCACGAATAATCTGCATCACCATAAACTCGGATCAACAAAATACCATCGGAACCGCTATTGATGAATTTGATGTAATTGCATGCCAATTTCTGAGGATATTTTGTACTTGTCACCGACTGGTCGGTAAAACCCGACGTGCTGGCATAAAAGTAATGAGTTTTTTGCATGCTAACAGTAGGATAACTCGATGCTTCGCTGAATGTGTCATGATGCCAGTTAGAGCGATAGCCTGTAAAATAGTTCCATGTTTCGAACTTTTCGTACTCAGCAGGTAATGAAGTATCGTGATGTGTAAGTACACTATCTAAAGCTTTAATAGAATTTGCATTTGGATACTCCCATACTTCTCGAATAATATCCACTCCAAATGTCTCTTCTAAATAGAAATTCCATATACTGGTAGAATACCAGTGCATACCATCGGAATCAGTGATAGAAACCCACGGCGAATTATACCAGTCATAAAGATAGCCTACATAATCATTAACATCATCATAGACATAATCTTCCACCCACATTGAAGTCGTTTCCATATACCATGTTGATGGGTGAACAGAGTGGTAACTAAGTTGTATTTCATGATGAAATTCATGTGCTGCTGTAACTTGCATAAGTGCTAACTGATTTCCATATTGACTATAACTATTACGTACATGAAGATTATCTACACCACTGACATATCCTAAAATATTTGATGGTAGGTTTTCAATATAAACTTCCTGCATTCCATTTCCACCAAGCATAGGTGCATCATACTCAAGTTCACCTACCTCTATACTCCAGACATAAACAAAAATATCTCCAAACGTTTCAACATAATCGGGAATATCATTGTTATTGTTATCAGTCAAAGGAACAGCATGAGTACCTGTTGTATAGTAGTGGATATTAAAATTTCCATCGGAGCTGATATAGGTTTCTCTATCACCTTTTGGAATTACACTTAATAAATCTCCAATTATTTCCTGATTCTCGGCGGAAAGCTTATCCCAACTTTCCATCAGTTCCATCATAACTGGGGTGCCGCATTTAATAATTTCTCCAACTTTCACATAAAAGCGGGGATCAAGCTGAGACTGATCCAGAACAACAAACGCTTTATTGGCAAGAGCAGTTGCATAATCAATCTCACCCCTGTTGTACGCACTGTTTATCCTATTAATTACATTATTATTCTCAAAAGATCTAATGTCTTGAGCGATGAGACTAAAAGTTGTAACTGAAAAAATTATTAAAATATATTTAGGAAATTTAAATTTCATCAACTATTCCATTTATTAATTATAATAGATTAAAACAACTAATCACTAAACATGGTTAAATTTAATAAATAATCTGAGTTAGGAAAGATGTAAGTCAGATTTACTCTGTGACATCTCTTTCCTATGGTCTGATAAATTAGAAGATTGCTTCTCCCCATGAATCGGGATCGCAATGACCGTTCCATTTTCTGTCATTATGAGGATTGGAATGACGAAGTAATCTGTCCTGGCTTATGTAGTCGCAATGACAGGTAATAAACACTCACTAATAAAAAAACGCCATCAAAAAGATGGCGCTAAAAAATTTTACCCAAAAATAATATTACTACCGCATTAATATCATCCTCTTAGAAATAGACCTATTCCTTGTTTCCAATCTGTAGATATATACTCCAGAGGCAATATCCACTCCTTGATTATTTTTCGCATCCCAGGTTATGCTATAGTAACCCGGATTATGTATTCCGGTCATCAAACTTCTAATAAGTTCGCCGCGCAAGTTGTAAATATTTAGAGATACGATATCCCGAAATGGTACTTCATAACGTATCTCTGTCGTTGGATTGAATGGATTCGGATAGTTTTGGGAAAGTACAAACTTTGTAGGAACTGCCCTATTAGCTTCTATCGAGGTAGAAAGATTAACATACTTCGTTTCTCCTGAACTTGAAAGTGGCTCAGCATTAGGATCACATCCAAACACATTTGAAGTTCTTAGTTCAACGGAGATATCACCCGGAATAATCTTTCTGAAATAAGCTATTATGTGATCATCATTCCCCCCGGCTTCAATGGAATCAAGGGTCATGCTAAACCAGATGAAATGAGTTATAGTATCAATATCAGCACCTGTCAACATCAATCCTCCAACACTGGTAAGTCGTCCCGCAGTCTCACATGTAATTAGTTCCAGCGCATTGGGAGAATCTACCAGATCAAATTCCAATCCACCAACCGTTTTAGTATTAGTTAATCCAAAAATTATTTGAATAGCAGTATCTCCTTCTGTCACTGAATTAATAGTAACTTGCACATCTGCTTGTCCAAAAGCAAGAGTTCCAAATACTAATATTAAAAGACAAACAACAAAACGTTTCATATTTATCTTCCTTATTTGTTCAAATTTCTATTATGGGGAGCCATAAAAGCTCCCCATCCATAAATCATCACTACTACTTGATAAGAAACATTTTCCTTATAGCAGAAAATTTATTTGCTTTCATCTGATAAATATAAATTCCAGCTGCGACATCAAGTCCATTCGCATCTTTACCATTCCACTCAACCGTATGCATACCCGCTTTTTGATTTGCATTAACAAGATCAGTAACTTTCTGTCCGAGAATATTATATACAGAGATGCTAACATGAATATCTCTGGGTAAATTATACACTATCTCTGTTGTTGGGTTGAAAGGATTCGGATAGTTTTGCGAAAGAGAAAATTTACTAACTACTGCAACATTAACAAGAACTTCAGAACCGGATCTATCAGCCGCAATTATTTCTCCTTTTATTTCAGCGGGATGATTCAAGGTAAGTATCGGACAATCAGTAGGCAATGCATCTCTCATAGTATAAACTACAACAGTTGTATAATCACCTCTCTGTCTATATGCCAGTTCAACTCCCGGAGCTGCTTCTATTACAAGACCTGCACCTGATTTCAGTACAAATTGAACCCCTCCAATATCTCCATCTGACTTAAGATTTACTTCAGTGCCGCTCAATGAAATTAAAACATGAGAGGCAGGAGCTGCTTTAGTAGGATGAAGAATTTTATTTACCATCCAGATAATATCCGCAACATCTATGGTCCCATCATTGTTGCAGTCGGCAGCGCAGAGTTCCCAATCATTCGGTACCCAGTTCTCAAGAATAATTGCTACGGTACGAACAATGTCATTAACACGGATTTGACCGTCTCTTACGACATCGCCTTTCATACATCCAGCACCTAAGTAAAGAAGTGAGTTCTCTAATAGTATTTGAAACTCATTAATATCTGCTGCTAATGCAATAGGAAATGCAAATGTTACTGTCTTGAAGTTAGCTCCTTCCTTTCTTATTGCCATACCATTATTAGAGGATTTACCTTTAAAAATACTTAGAGCACCACCTGTGGGTTCTATAAAATCACCCCAATTTACCCATGACGGATCAGGAATTTCATAGTCAAGCACACCATAATAATTAGGTGGAACAAAATCGTCAGTAACTGGGTCGCCGGCAAAACCAGCCATTTCAAGATCTGCATCGCTCACGCCACCTGTGCTAGGATCATTTTCATAATCACCAATTCCAAGATAGTCATAAGCAAATTCGCCGGCAACAAAAGTACCTGCAGCAGGCATACCCCATGCATATAGATAATCCATATCTGCAAGCATCAGGTTACCACCATTATCAAGAAATGCTCGCATATTATACTTATCTTCAGTTGTATCATCTGTAATGGGAACAATTGATGTACCCCAACCAAAAACAGCAATTGCCGTAAAATCAGGATGATGTATGACTGATTGATCTATGCCTTTATGCTCTTTCATATTCCAATAATAGTAATCTATACCAATATTTCCCAATGCCAGAAAGTAGAGTGAATCCACACCTCTTCCGCCATCATTAACTAATAAAAATGGAATATTAATTGGAGGTTCTAATCTGGCGAAATGGAAAACATTTGAGTGATTGCTCAGTCCGCCAACGTCTTCAGCACTCACATAGTAATAAATCGTATCACCAACATTTGCAGACAAACCGGCTTCATAAATATCACCATCAACAAGAGTCATTGAAACGCTTGTATATGTCCCACCAATGCCAACCTTAGTAAATAATTCGGCAGTGAAAGCATCTCCCTCTAAATCAATAATCTTCGCCTGAACAACCTTATTTTCTTCAAAAGTGTCTGAAAAATTACTAACGTCTGAAATAATCGGCGGCAGCGCTTCATATTCAACCTCGATCTGCATCAGGTGTGCTACCCAGAGCTTATCATCAGCGCTTGAAATTATTCTATACCAGCATCCGTATTCAGGGCAAATAGAATGTAGAGTGGAAAAACTTCTACACGAACCCTCAATTTCAGTGTCATGAAAGGTGCCATCCTGCCAGGTTGTAGGCCCACCTGTTGCATCCATTGAATAACCAAACCAGAAATCAAGGCTATCGTTTATTCCATCAATATATATTCCAGCACCAAATGTCCCAACTAAATCAAGTACATTCCATGTAGGAGTCCATTCACCACCGGTAAATTGAGCATCAGGGATTTGAGCATTACATGTAAGAGGAACACCAAAAGGCAGCAACTGACTAATATCCGGATCATCCGGAAACATGTAATACCATATACCACTATCAGGATTAAAATAGGTAGAAGGTTCCCATAAATAACAGGTTGCAGTTCCTGCAAATTCATTCTGCATAAAAAACTTATTAACAGTTCCCGGTGCTAATAGTGTAAACCAGTTTACACAGGTATCGGCTGGATCATCACCTGTTCCTTGATAACCAGCCAGAAAATCATCATACGCTTCTGGAGCCTCAGGCGGTTCATAATAGTACAGAGTATCTATTACCGATTTTGAGCCATCTTTCGTCTCCTTTACAGCAAGCTTGTGATATAAAGAACCAACTTTAATCAATGCAGATTTGTCAGTACATGAGAGTACTTCTGTTTCATTAGCTTGATTTAAATCCCTTGCCATTAAAAATGAAGCGGAAAGGAAAGACGCTAAAATTACCAAAATAACAAAAAATTTTCTACTCATAACTCTCTCCTCTTTTTAATTAGATGTTATTTTAAAGTTTTTTATTTAAAAAGACAACTCTAATCCTACTCTATGAATAGCTTTTAAATATTTATGATCTTCCCATGAATATTCTATCCAGAAAGGATTGCCAGTAAATTTTCCAAAATTTATACCGCCACCAAAAGTAAATCCCCTCATATTACCTCCAAGGTCTTCATCAGAAGCATTAGATTGAAAAAGGGCATTTATATTTGCATGACCCATCGCAATATAAATAAAATCGGGAATCTGCCATTCGAGTGCAGTTACTATTGATTCTTTTTGATCTATAGAATTTGTAGCATCAAAATTCAGTAGTATTTTTGATGAATTACTTACCTTAAAATCCATCACAGCACCAAGATGGAAACTCATAGGAAGAGAATACTCCTCGGATACAAGTCCGTATTTCACATCCTCTTCAGCTCCGACAACATCTGATCTTTCTATAAGACCTTCCAATCCTTCACCACTATACTGCATATCAGGCCCAAAATTCCTGACACTGAATCCAATTCTGAGATTCGCAAACAGACCTGTTTTATACAAAGCCCCAATATCGAATGCCCAACTTGTTGCACTTACTTTCGCTAAACTTTGATTGATTAATTTTAATGTCACTCCTGCATCAAACTTATTCGTCATCGCACGAGCAAAGCTGATACCTACCACATAATCATTTGCTGTAAAAGTATCACCAGTTCCTTCATCTTCTTCTACAGTAGTTTCGTCAATATTCCCGCTCAATAAGCCAATCCCATGTATTCCAATAGTACCGTAACCAACTGGAATTGCAATAGCCACATTTTCATAATTAATGCCGGCGAAATATTCTGCATGTGTGATATTGATACTTGTGCGCTCTACTTCTCGAATACCGGCAGGATTCCAGAACAATGACTGAACGCTTCCTTGATAAGCGGTAAAAGCACCTGCTAAAGCAGAACCATGGGTACCGCCAAATATTTGAAGAAACTGAGCACCAGCACTGCCCTGCCCTGCATTAATTTGAGCAAACCCAAAGAATAAAAATAACAAAGAAAATAGTAGAATTTTTTTCATTTTTCTATCCTAAACTTAACTTTGCGAAAGTTATCAACAAAAGCCCCACAATACTTGCATAAATCATTAGCTTTCATCCAAATATACTTTCGCAAAATTTCCTAAATTCATGTTTTACTTTTCATCAACCATTAATCCATCTATGGATCTTTTTCAATCACTTATTAAGGTCCGAGAACAATCGCTATTTTACCAGTATGTGTTTTTGTTTTACCATTGATTTTTGCTTCTATCTGGTAAATATATAATCCACTTGCTACTTTCAATCCCTCATAATTTCTGAGGTCCCATGATAAAGTACCATATTCATCCAGAACCTCGTTCTTTCCAACAATGCCGTTTTTCTTTAAATGAGCAATAAGATAACCGGCAACATTAAAAATACGAATATGAACCGGATTCGCTATAGTTCCAGATGGTAAATGTCTGAAGTCTATATGCTGAGTATAACGGTTCTTATCCCATGCAGCTTTGACATAATATGGATTGGGAACAACTTTTATTTTGTCCATATCAATTTTTTCTACGGGAGTATTCATATTGATTGTCTTAAACGTAAATACATCCAACGGAGTAATCGGGCGAGAAGTAAATATAAATAGTGTATCGTCTTCAGTAGGAGGATCAAGATAATCAGCAGTAGCAAGATTCGTATCTATAGGTACAAATTCCAGTGTAAAACAGTATGGAGTAAGTGCATTATTTTCTCTAGTATCCTCAGACAATATTGTAGCTGTATTTTTATTCAAACTGTCATACGGTGCTTCCACATCAACTATCCAGTCAACATATTCATCCTTTAAAAAGACATAAGTATTAAATGTTCTGGTTTGAAGATCTAATGATATGTTCCATACTTTCCACGGCATTCTTTGATAAGGAACCGGACTATTAGGCATCTCTGCTGCCGCTGAAATACTCCCTTTAAGAGAATCAGGTAGATCACTCATTGTACCAGGAAAAGTTATGACATAATCATAAGGCTCAATTTTACTAACCGATCTAATTTCAGCTCTGTATATATCAGCCACCTCTGTTCCAATTCCCCAGGCAACAGAATCAATTTCGAGCTTCGGAGAATCTATCTTAAACAAAAATCCATGTTCGGTAGTTGTTGAATCGCTATGCAATTCCTTTACGGAATATATTTTATTCTTAACAGCTGTACCGGTTAGTGTATCCGGTCCCCAGTGCATTAGGCGCAAAGTTGAATATTTATATTCTGCTATTATATTAGTAGAAGAAGTAAACAGATTTTGATCACGAGTCAAACTAAATTTACCTTTACCATAATGAATCACTCCACTAATAGTGTCTTGATTAATTACACCTGATAATCTTCCCAAGCTATCATCTGTAACAATTCCGGATTCATCATCTATCTTAATTTTAACTGTACCAGGGAAAATATCCATCTCAGATAATCTCCCATTAAAAACAGTGGAATCGTTACCAGCACCAGTTATCTCATTCGATACTTCAATTGGAGTTAGACTATTATCAAACATAATACCGTAAACAGGAGCATCATATTCTGGATTATTCGGATCATTCTTAAAGAATTTTACTTCATATTCATGACCCTGTAAATCTCTATGATCCAGAATACCTCTTAGAATTCTTCCAGTTGATTCACCAATATGTTCTACATCAGTAAGCCCGGGCTCCCCGACTATTTCTAACGGTTGATGCTGCGGAATAACCGATTGAATATTTTGATAATAACTGCTTTCAAGCGGAGGAATATTCAAATCAGGGTACCCTCGATCATAAGACGTTACGGCGTAATAGTATATCATTCCATTAGTTAAACCTTCATCTATGTAAGTAAATGTAAGGTCTGTCTGGTCTCCAATATCTTTGGCGAGATACGATTTTATAGTAAAGATATCTCCAGCTACCGGTTTTAAAGTTTGTAGCGTTTTTTCTTCTTCTTCTACATCGATAAATGGCTCACTTTCATCATATATGCCATTTCCATTTAAATCCCCAAATGCTTCACCCGAATCCCAAATACCATTTCCCTGACCATCTTGATCGGTATCAACATAGTAACCATTTTTTATCTGAATATACATCCCATTGAAATAGATGTAGTATCCGGAACGATACATATCGCCATAATCTGAATCTGATACTTTACTTGAAGCTTTATTCCCATCAAAATTCTGAAAAACACAGAAACCAAAACCATCACTTTGAGCTGCAATATTTAAAGGTACTAATTGCCTCTGTGTCACGTCATAAATCACAAATTTAGTAGTATCGTAATAGTGCACATAATCAGGAGTATAACTAACTTTGGCAAATTCTACCGTATATTCAGATTCCTTAAACCTTTCGTAAAACAATTCCTGACGCTCTTCATCATTCTTAGGTTTATCCGGAAGTCCATTTAAATCCCCTACTCCCATTACTCCGGCAAAAACAGCAGTTGTATTTGAGCTCCCTTTTGTATACTCGGCAGTCGCCGTATTTTTTGTGCTGTCACCAGCTACATCACATTCAGCCAGCAGTTTCCAATCATCCTGAAGTCCGGTAGAACTCCTATATACACGGAACCCCTCAAAATCCTGCTCACCTGTATATGGGTCAATATCATCAAGAGGATCATTACTCCAAGACAAATACGCTTTACCATGTCCAGGTATAACCGTTAGAGAGGGAGAAGATGGTGGTTCCGGCCCAATAAACCCGGAATTATACTTATCAATTGCTGCCTGCGTATTTGCTTTCAATTCTGCAAGGGAAGCTCCGGCAACAATAGCAATTGTTACACTGATCTCATCTCCGGGGTTTAACCTCTTTACCGGTCCTGAACAGGTCAGCTGTCTGACATCTTGAGGCTCCTCAAACACCTCAAAACTATCCACAAATGCCATTTCAGCATATTTCAGATGGTCCATACCATCATCATCAACATCACCACCATAAAATCCCTCGCTATCACCTAAATCGGACCGTATCCATGTTTGAAATCCAGTTAAACCAATCTGTTTTAATTCTCCCTCAATTGTATCCTCCGGAGTTTCGACAAATATTGATCCAATATAACCGGCAGAAGTCTGCCAACCTGTTTCCATCAGATCATAATCATAAGAATATCCGAGATTAAGTTTCTTGTCAAAACCGATAAGGTCATCATCTGCATAACCAATGTCGTTATCCATAAAATATCCAATAAAGACGGAATCGATCGGAAAATCATTCATATTCTTTATCTTATAATTGATATAAATATAATCATCTATATTCCATGAATATGTTCTTTGCACGACACGAACACCCAATGGACGAAGGTCATAACCGGCTGTCCACAGAAAAGAGGCATAACGTTCTTTTATAAAATCACCGAATACCGTATAAGTATCTTCATCCGAAATAATATCACCAACTATATTTCCTTTTTGGTCCTTTCTAAAGGAATCAAGTAGAATAAGATCCGGGTCCAGGCTCGAATTTTCCTCAAGAACCTTTTGTCTTTTCTTATTTATTTCTTCATAATCAAGGCGGTAGATAGTATCTTCCTCAGTCATTCCATAATAGTCACCCTGACGTGGAGTAAAATACGCCCAGATATCCTGATAATCCTCGATATTCTTATTTTTCTGCCCAAATAAGTAGTTCCCTTCCTGTTTTGGGTCCTTGCCATCAATCTGACCATTAATCGTCTGATTTGACTGCCAGAGCCGTGAGACAGCACCACAATCCGAATAATACGCTGTAGCTGCAACGCGAACATTAGAAAATGTATAATCTGTCCCTTTAGGCTTTATTGTCTTATCATCAGCGGTATTAAAATTTGGAGATTTCCCACCTATCCACAGTCCTGCTCCCCATACATAATATTGGTTGGTGCCTCTCGGAAATTCTCCGGTTCGTCCATTGTACATACCAAAGCCCGTGGGCCACATTCCATTATAACCCCTCCAACCTGGCGGCGGTTCGAAAACCCCACTCTGTCCAGTATTGCTAATAGTGTATTTAGTAAGATAACCGGCACCTATCCATGAAAGCATAATATCTGGCGGAAACTCAGCTGTGGTTTTGGATAAGCGATAATTATTAAATCCTGGTTTTTTTGTGTAGGGTTTCATCCTTCCAAACGTTGAAATCGTGAATATGCAAAGAAATATAATTACTACTACGTGAACAATAACATTTCTTTTTATTAAAACCATATTTACTACACCTATAATTTAATGTATTGGAATTTCTAATTTCAAAGATTGCCAGGATTTCAAAAATTGTAAAAATTTCCATGATGCTTCGGGGCAATTTGTACAATCTTTCAACTTTAATGAGCTCTTAATTAAAAGATTATCGAGACACCAAGTCTAATAATTCTTGGCATACCATAATTATAAGGGTTATTATAGAATTGTTTACGAAGCCTCTTGTGAGCTTCATATGCTTCTTCAGGATTATTGATCCTATGTCCAGTAGTAGGATCGGTTTTACCTACATATTGATAATATCTTGATCTTTCGAATACAAGAGGTACACCGTTATCATCAGGTTCTCCGCTGTAAGGATATACCCAGGCAGTATTTAGGGAATTGAAAATATTCCTCATATCAGCAAAAATAGTAAACATCGTTTTCTTGTAAATCGGGATGTATTTTTCAATACGCATATCAAATCTTGAAGTTCCAAGCATTCTTTTTGACCCAAGCTCTTGTGGTTTGTCATATCTATCCGTAGGTGTATACGGTGCTCCGGAATTTATTACAAACTGAAGATTAGTATTAAAATTCTGAAATGGACGTAATCCAAAAATTGACGGTCCCTGTCCCGGACGAATATAGTAATTCAGATTGCCTTTAAAAGAGTGTGTAATATCAAATTCGAGAGGATATTCATTCGATGGGAGTGGTCTGTCGGTTTCATAAATATAAAGGTAGTAAAACTCCCTGCTTGATGAACCGGTTCCCTTTGCATTAAGGTATGAATAGCTTAGTTCTCCTGCTAAGCCGTAAAAATTCCTCATTGTCAATTTTATATCAACACCCTTTAACTTTGAATAATCCTCCATTTCTTGAAAAGTCACAGTAGCAACCTGACCATTAAAAATCGTGCTGTATGTTCGTGTAGCGAGCAGGTTTTCTACATCTTTATAAAATGCGGATATCTCCAATCCTAAATCTTCAGTGAATCTATGTTTTAAACCAACTTCATAAGCGGTAGTTTGTTCCGGGTCTACATCAGGATTGCCAACAAGCGGTAATCCACTCGTCAGGTCAGTTGACAAATTCTGATAAATTTCACCATACTGAGGTACCAGGAAAAAGTGACCATAATTTGCATACATAGCAGTCTTGTCTGAAACAGCAAAACTAATTCCAAAACGCGGACTAATTTGATGTTTCGCATCTGCTCTCTTGTAATCAACATCCCCATCACCCTCAGTTCCGGTAGGATTTGTATCTGCATTATAATTATCATCATTGGGATCGGGATTCAGAATAGGATCATAACCAGGTTCGTCCTCATCCCCAAGTCCATCGCTTCCCATATCAAAATTATCCGGGTCCCATAACGCATTGGCGTGCGCATGAAAATAATCATACCGAGCACCAATATTAATAATTAAATCTTCATATTCGAATTTATCCTCTAACCAGGCAGCACCTTTCATAGGTCTGTAATCATAAGAATCAAAATACGGATTTTTATTTGCAAATTGGATATCCACATAGTGCAAATCGCCTGCTTCTAATTTCCATCCGAACTTAGCCTCATTATACAGATTTACCTGTGAATTTAAGTGAAATTCAGCGGTATAAAGTTTTGTGTCTTGATCGTGATATCTCGGCCTGCCGGGTCCATAAGTAAACACATTAAACATATCCCTATCACGGGTCCATCCATCATGAAGGTTTCCATTATAACTCCACAGATCATGTACCACTTGAGAGTCAGGATGCATGAAAAGATAATCGGCATATTCATGTCTATCAAAATATTTGCAATGAGCTGTAGTATCAGATTCATCATACCATTTGGAAGTTGGATCAAGCTCATTTGGAATATACCATAAATGAGCATCGTGATAACGCTGATTCATAGCTTCTGCTTTATATGAACCCTTTTTCCAGGCTCCAGTTTCGATATCATAATAGCCTTTTGTTGCATAATAATAGTAAAATGCCTGATCTTCATATCCCGCACTGGAAAGAGGAGTACCATCAGGCATTAAAAAAGAATCCTTAATAAGAGGAATATTATTCTCCTCGATTGGAGTCCATTCACGATTTCGTGTATCATACCACTCATTAGAAATAGCATTACTAACCCAATCAAGACGGGATGAAGTATAGTGAAAATCTTTATAATTTTGTCCCTCTCCTGAAGAAAAACGTGTATAAGTATTATAATAAGAAACCAATAATTCCCATGCAGTATTTTTCGAAATAGTACTCTGAAGTTTCAAACTCAGCCTGCTGTGACCACTTTTTCGATTATAATACGATCTAAGCCAATCACCTCTCGATATACCATGACTATACAGGAGTTCATCTTTATCAGAAAAACTTCCGCTTAAGGTCACTTTAAAGGGTGAATTATATGGTGAATAAATTAATTTACCTGTACCGTTTGGAACCTTAACGCCATTGTGAGCTTGAGAAATTGGTTTCGGATTCCTATCATCAGTATCTTCGTAAGTAGTAGATAAAAAATATGTCATATTTCCATCTGTAAAGGGAATCGGACCGTTTAGACTTGCACGACATTTATCATAGCCGAACCCCTGGTCTTTTTCAAAACCTGACATCCACCTATCTGTTTCATATTCAAAATGTCCTGAATGTTTTGTTCTTTTACCCTTTTTTGTAATAATGTTCACTGTCCCAGACATCGATTCGCCATACTCTGCAGAAAAACCACCTGTCGAGATAACAATCTGCTCAATCGCGTTATTATCAATTTCAATTCCAACACCGTGGTTAACAGGATCGTTCGTATTAACACCATCTACATAAAAAGCTACTTCTCCTGAACGACCACCTCGAATATGAATACCTCTTGCCCTGCCTGCTTCCGTCTCAATGGCACCGCTGCTATTCGCTAAAACATCCGTAAAATCAGTTACAGGCATTCTTTTAATCTCTTCACCTGTAATTTCTTTTTGAGCTGAAGGCGACCTAACCGCAATAATTGTCTTCCTTGCTTCTGCAACAACCTCAACAATCTCCCCTTCAATTGCCTGAATGCTCATCTTAAAATTCAGTGTAGTTGTTTGACCGGGAAAAACAGATACTCCTTTTATAGTTTGAGGAGAATATCCAATATAGGTTGCACGGACATCATAAGTACTTGCAGGAATATTAGGAATAACATATTCTCCATTCATATTGGTTGCGCTACCCTTACCTAATCCTGCAGGAAGTACAACAATATTGGCACCAATAAGAGCTTCATTACTATTTGCATCTACAACTCGCCCTCTAATCTTTCCTGCTACTCTATCGGACTGAGCATTTAGGTTAGCAATTATAAACAATGTAAAAAAGGATAATCTTAAATATCTATTAATCATGAATTTCAGCCTCCATAAAAAAATTAGATAATCCTATAATACACTTAATACATCCATTAAAATTTATCATAATATCATTTATTAATCTTACCTAATTGAAATATGTTTGTCAAGAATTTTTACATTGAGAAGGAAATATTTCTTGATCATATATATTTGTAATCCAGTTTACTTTTCTTTCAAGTAGGAAAAGACCTTACTTTTCAAAATAGGTTCCACAAAATAATAATCAGGATTAAATATAGAATATACCTATTTAAATTTCTCATTCATTCGAACTTGCTTATTCTATGAAGCCATTAAATCTAATGCTTTATCCACTCCTTCTACTGCAGTACGAGCGTAAAGGTCTGCATTTATCAATTTTGCATATTCTTCAGTTAC
>JADHYC010000009.1 GCA_016782645.1 Fidelibacterota bacterium
ACAGACCCGTCTTATTATGGACAAATCCTGGTATTAACATATCCATCGATTGGTAATTATGGTGTGCCGGATTCTAATATGTGCCGGGCAGATCCGGTATTTGAATCAGACAGAATCCAGATCAAAGGATTAGTCGTTTCGGAATATTCGGTTGAGTACAGTCACTGGCAAGCCTGCCAAAGTCTGCCCGATTGGTTCATATCGGAAAATATTCCCGGCATAAGTGGAATTGATACCAGGCTATTGACACGTATATTGCGTGAAAAGGGAACGATGTTGGGAAAAATTATATTTAGCGAGGATATTGAATTTTATGATCCGAACAGTCAGAATATTATAAGGGAGGTGAGTCATCCGGAAAAATCACAAATAGGGAAGGGATCGAAACGAATTGCGGTTTTGGATTGTGGATGTAAAAACAGCATTATCGGTCACTTATTACAGCAGAATGTTGAGGTGCTGCGGTTGCCATGGGACAGTGATTTATCGACTTATGATTTTGATGGATTGTTAGTCTCTAACGGTCCCGGAAATCCGAAGGAGTGCATTCAGCCAATCCAAAGCGTTAGATACGCTATAAGTAACGATATCCCGGCAATGGGAATTTGTCTGGGGCACCAAATCATGGCGTTAGCGGCAGGCGGTAATACATATAAGTTGAAATACGGGCATCGCGGTCAAAATCAGCCGGTAATCGAAGAACGGTCAAATCATTGTATAATTACATCCCAAAATCATGGGTTTGCCGTAGATATTGATACTATACCTGACGGATGGCTTTCCTGGTATAAAAATCTAAATGACGACACAAACGAGGGGCTTATCCATGAATCCGGTAGGTTTATGAGTGTTCAATTTCATCCGGAAGCCGCTCCGGGTCCTGAAGATGCCGGGGATATTTTTGATAAGTTTATTAAACAGGTTTACAACTAATTGGATATGAATATGGAAAAGCCTGTTCACAAAGTACTGATACTTGGTAGCGCTGCACTGAAAATCGGGGAAGCGGGAGAGTTTGATTATTCCGGCAGTCAGGCGATTAAAGCGCTGAAACAGGAAGGTGTTCACACAATCCTTGTTAATCCGAACATCGCCACTATACAGACTTCGGAAAACCTGTCAGATGAAATCTTTTTTCTTCCGGTAAATGCTGAATTTGTTGAAAAGGTGATCCAAAAAACAAAACCCGATGGCATTTTGCTAAGTTTCGGCGGACAAACTGCCCTCAATGCTGGTCTTGAACTATACCGGAATGGCGTCCTGGAAAAGTACAATATTGTGGTTTTGGGTACCCCGGTGCAAACCATATTGGAGACGGAAGATCGTAATCTGTTTGTAGAAAAACTCAATGAAATCGGAATAAAAACAGCTCGCAGCGCAACCGCAAGTTCCGTTAAAAATGCAGTCAGTATTGCTGCGGAGATCGGTTATCCGGTGATGATTCGCATAGCTTTTGCTTTAGGCGGGCTTGGTTCGGGAATCTGCCGGGATGAAGATGAGTTAATCCAAAAAGTGCAAAAAGCGTTGACTTATACTTCCCAGGTGCTGATCGAAGAATATCTCGAAGGCTGGAAAGAGATTGAATATGAGGTGATGTGCGACCGATATCGGAATTGTATTACAATCTGTAATATGGAAAATCTCGACCCGATGGGGATTCATACCGGGGAAAGTATTGTAGTCGCTCCGAGTCAAACGCTGTCAAACCACGATTACCATAAACTGCGCAGCATTGCTATTGAAACGATACGGTATCTCGGAATTGTCGGAGAGTGCAACATACAGTATGCCTATCATCCTGAATCTGACGATTACCGGGTGATAGAAGTGAATGCCCGCTTATCAAGGAGTTCAGCGCTGGCATCAAAGGCAACCGGTTACCCGATTGCTTTTATCGCCGCAAAGCTGGCTTTAGGCTATGGACTTCATGAATTGCGAAACTCTATAACACAAACGACCTCTGCATTTTTTGAACCGGCGCTGGATTATGTTGTCGTAAAAATACCGAAATGGGATTTAAAAAAATTCAAACGAGTATCGAGACAGATTGGTTCAGGGATGAAATCTGTTGGGGAAGTGATGGCAATCGGCAGAAATTTTGAGGAAGCCCTTCAAAAGGGAATCCGCATGCTGGAAAGCGGAGCCTGTGGATTAGTCGGTAACCGGCATTTGCAATTTGATGATCTTAAGAGCGAATTGAAATCGCCGACCGAAGAAAGAATATTTGCGGTTGCCGAAGCACTGAAACAAGAATATGCTGTTGATACTATCCAAAAATTGACCCACATTGATAAATGGTTTGTTTATAAAATCCGTAATGTTGTTAAAATTGAACAGGAGTTAGAACAAACTCCCGGTAAAAAACCGGATGCTTTTATTCTTAAACAGGCGAAGCAATTCGGATTCTCCGATGAACAGATTGGAATAATAACAGGAAAGGCTGCGGCGAAAATCAGATCATTACGGGAAGAGTATGGAATTTTTCCTAAAATCCGCCAGATTGATACGCTCGCGGCTGAATATCCGGCTCAGACAAATTATCTCTATCTCAGTTATAATTCTGATGAGCACGATATAAATGATTTCGATTCCAACACTGTGATGATTCTGGGATCCGGAGCTTATCGAATCGGCAGCTCTGTCGAGTTTGACTGGAGTTGTGTCAATGCCGGTAAAACCCTTCGCAAACTTGGATATTCAACAATCCTGGTAAACTACAACCCAGAAACCGTAAGCACCGATTATGATGAAGTGGATTACCTGATTTTTGATGAGATCAGTCTGGAGTCGGTGACTGAAATTTACCGGATGTTTAACCCGATTGGCGTCATTGTGTCCGTCGGAGGACAAATACCCAATAATCTGGCGTTAAAACTACACCGTGCCGGCATTCGGATTCTTGGAACCTCGGCTGTAAATATTGACCGGGCTGAGAATCGCCGGCATTTTTCCGATCTGCTGGATCAGCTCGGGATCGATCAACCAGTCTGGGAGGAATTGACCTCTATCGAAGAAGCCAGACAATTTGCTCACAAGCATCAGTATCCGGTCCTTATTCGACCTTCGTACGTATTGAGCGGCGCAGCGATGGCGGTGGCGTCGAATGATGAGGAGCTGGAGCAATATTTGAAAAAAGCCGTGACGATTTCGCCCGATCATCCAACGGTGATCAGTAAATTTCTGGAAAACGCCAAGGAAATTGAATACGATGCCGTTGCCCAAAATGGTGAAATAATTGCTTACGCAATCTCTGAACACGTGGAGAATGCCGGCGTCCATTCCGGTGATGCGACATTGGTGTTTCCGCCGCAACGAACCTATCTTGAAACGATCCGGCAAATCCGCTTAATTTCTCAGAAAATTGCACAGGCATTGACAATTAACGGTCCTTTTAATATTCAATATATCGCCAAGCATAACCAGGTGAAAGTGATTGAATGTAATCTCCGGGCCTCCCGCAGTTTTCCGTTTATATCAAAAGTATTGAAAAAGAACTTTATCGATATGGCGACGAGGATCATCATGCGGGTACCGGTTCAGAAATGGTCAAGTTCGTCTTTTGAACTGGATTATGTGGGCGTCAAAGCGCCTCAATTTTCCTTTACCCGCTTGCAGGGCGCCGATCCTACGCTTGGCGTTGAAATGGCTTCTACAGGGGAAGTCGCCTGCCTGGGAGAGGATTTTGAAGAGGCATTCCTGAAAGCGCTGTTGTCTGTGGGATACCGGCTTTCGTTTAAAAGTGTATTACTATCCACCGGACCCATCGAATCCAAAGCCGAACTTTTACCTGGAGTGCGGGTACTGCAAAAAATGGGGATAATGATTTATGCGACTGACGGAACGGCAAAGTTTTTAAAAGCAAGTAAAATCCCGGTAGAAATGGTACGATGGCCACTGGATGACGCGTCACCCGATGCCGTTGATTTCATCAAAGATGGAAAAATCGACCTTGTAATCAATATTCCGAAGAATTATCAGAATGAAGAATTGACGAATGGGTATCTGATTCGTCGTGCCGCGGTGGATTATAATGTAATGCTGATCACTAATCGCCAAATCGCTATGCGGTTTATTGAAGCAATAACAAAAAATTGCGAGAAACACATGAAAATTAAAAGTTGGCAGGAATATGATTAGAACAGAAGGTTACGGCGCATAGCATTGTAACCGGTGATAAAAATATAGATACAGATCATTCAACCGACTCATCCGGTAGAATTATCACTTTTACTTTCCCGTTCAATAGCTTCTGAAATTCTATGGCGTCGTCAATGGAACCTTCATATAATCCGAAATGAATAGGGATAGCGATTTTCGCTTTAACATTCAACACTGCCTCAGATGCTTCCTTGACACTGTTCATTGTATAAGTCTGACCGAGCGGCATAAAGGCGATATCGCATTGGAACTTTTTCATTTCGGGTATCCGTTCGGTGTCTCCCGCATGATAAATTCGGATTCCGTCGATTGTGATTATATAACCAAGATAGTTTTTACTTTTCGGATGAAACCGCTTCTTTTTAATGTTATAGGCAGGCACTGATTCGATCAGGATATTATCAATTTTCTTTTCTTCCCGGGGGGTGAAATACACAACCTTTTTTGCTGCTAACTCCTGGATTTTTTCCTTACACGAAGCCGGAGCCACAATTATGGTTTGACTTGTTAATATTTTTGCAATGCTTAATGGGTCCAGGTGGTCTCTGTGATCATGAGTGATTAGAATAATATCAGCGCTATCTGTTTTTTGAATTCTATAGGGATCAATATAAATGGTTTTATCATTTGCATTGATCTTAACAGTGGACTGTCCGAACCAGTGGATATTTTGAATGAATGAGTCGAGTTCAGTGCGGTAGGGATCCTCTGCAAAACAGGTGTTGATTGCGAATAATATTATAAAAAATCTGATTATTGTTTTCATTATTCATCCTTTCTGACTCTAAAAATCTACTCGCAAGCTTGATAAATATCAAGTTATTTGCTTTGTTGTCCGGGTGAATGGTCATGAGACTGCGTCTAACACGGTTTCGTGACTCACTTTGTTTGCCTAAAATTCCTTGCCATCTTTCCAAATTTCAACTCGATTATATCACCTAAAATATATAACGTTCTCTATGAAAATTATTCGCACCCGGGTCGCGACATATTTTACGAATAAGGGATTAAAGAAAATCAAAGGTCCAATTGATAATCTGGATCTTTAATGATTATTAAAGGTGGACATATACTCCCAAATCAGCAGCATCTATCTACCATAATGCAAAATCTAAAGGAAATATATGTCTACTCTTAGACATACACTAACGTTATGGGCAATTAGAAAAAGATGATAAAACCAAAAAGATTATACAAAGGAGATAAAGCAGCAACCATTTCACTTTCTTGGGGCGGTAGAGTATTTTGAACTCTGCACATTGTACTAGTTCGGACTTGGATTAAGCGGACTGACCAGTATTTCATTCATAGTCACCCTAATTGCATACACTATTAATTACTACAAAAACAAAATGAAGTAGTGAAGAAGCGGCAATACAATCAACGACTGACACCCAAGAAAGCGGCAGAAGGAATTAAGACCATTCTGGATAATGCAAGTGCCCTTCTTTCTGACGCAAAAATACTCTTTGAACGCTCTTGCGAACGTAGCCGAACCAGAAAAACCACTATCAAGAGCGATAGCAGTAATTGATTCCAATGGGTTTGTGATTAACCGTTCTGCTGCTTTTTCCAATCTGATACGCTGGATGAATTGCTTGAGTGTTTCGCCTACGAATGCCCGGAATAAACGGTGAAAGTGAAAAGGTGAGAAGTGAGCAACCGCAACCAATTCATTTAAAGTCATGTTTTTTTGAGATGAATCTCAATATAGTCTAGGACGCAGTTATTACGGGAAACATAGTCCTGACGCTGGTGAATTTGTTGCAACTTTTTCAAAAAGAGTCCCTTGTTTTAAATACTAACAGAGCATCAGTAAGAAACAGTATAAATTACACCACAATCCCGAAATCCGATAAATAATATTAAGAATAGTAATCAGTCGTTTCTTCATTGCTTAATTCCCTAACAGTAAAGAAATCCATTATAGAACGTTTTCACTACTTGGAAATGTAAAATGCGTCTCTTAATTTTTATAAAGAAATATCTAAACTAATTTTATAACATACATTAAGGAAGAGGATAAATGAAAAAGACTACTAGATCACAACTTGATTATTGCCAGGAAAAAATGGATGCAGCATTTGCTGATTTTCAAAACAGTTACCCTGCTTTTAAAAAAACGGACTATTTAGATAAACTACGTAAGTCAGAATATTCTCGTCTGGATACTAATAATCAGATTTATCTCGATTATACCGGTGGCAGTCAATATGCTGATTCTCAACTCAGTAAGCATTTAGAGTTGTTGAGGCAGGGTATATTTGGTAACCCTCATTCGAATAATCCAAGCTCATTAGCATCAACAGCATTAGTAGAACACGCCCGTGCAAGCGTATTTGAATTCTTTAATGCCTCACCTGAAGAATATGTGGCAATATTTACTGCAAATGCCACCGGAGCAATTAAACTTGTAGCTGAATCCTATCCTTTTTCATCTAATAGCAAACTCCTATTGACTTTTGATAATCACAACTCCGTCAATGGTATCCGTGAGTTTGCCCATGCTAAAAACGCAACAGTCAACTACGTCCCTATACTGCCACCTGATTTAAGGGTAGATATAGATAAACTTACCGATCATCTGGATAGATCTCTAAAAAATGGCGATAACTTGTTTATTTATCCTTCTCAATCAAACTACTCCGGAGTTCAGCATCCATTGGAGTGGATTACCCTTGCCCAGGATAAGGGATGGGACGTTATGATTGATTCTGCGGCTTTTGCTCCCACCAATCGTCTTGATTTAAACAAGTGGCATCCTGACTTTGTACCCATCTCCTTCTATAAAATGTTTGGCTATCCTACTGGTGTTGGTTGTTTACTTGCTCGCAAGAAGGCATTGAATAAACTTCATCGCCCCTGGTTTTCCGGAGGAACTATTACCATTTCCACAGTACAGGGAGAAGAACATTACCTGGCTGATGGCGAGGCGGGTTTTGAAGATGGTACAGTCAATTATCTTACTCTGCCTGCTGTGGAAATTGGACTCAAACATATCGCAAATATTGGAATAGAAACGATCCATGAACGGGTCACTTGTTTAACTGGCTGGCTTCTAAAACAACTATTGTCCCTGCATCATAGAAATGGTAAGCCATTGATTCGGATTTATGGACCAATAGACCTAGATATGCGCGGCGGGGCAATTGCATTGAATTTCTATGACCCACAAGAAATACTCATTGATTACCGCCAGGTTGAAGCATTAACAAATGAAGCAAATATTTCCTTACGTACAGGTTGTTTTTGTAATCCCGGCGTCAGCGAATCAATTCACGGACTAACTGAAAAGGAATTAAAAGCATGTTTCAGGAATAAAGAAAGAATGACATTCGACCAGTTTCTCACCGTGTTAAACAGAAAAAATGGAAAGAGTGCAGGCTCGATTCGTATTTCGTTAGGTTTGGTAACAAACTTTCCGGACGTGTACTTATTTATTCAATTTGTTCAAAGATTTCTGAATAATTCAGCATGAGATATTTAACCACCAAGTCCTTAATGAACAAAATAAGAACATGGAAATATCGGAAAAGCTGTTTATATTTCAACGAAATTGAGGCTTAGGTCTTGATAAACCTGGAGAAAATATGAAAAAAATTAGATTGTTTATTCTGGTATATACCTTATCAATCGTACCTTATTCATCCTTTGCCGATATACCAGCCACTTTTGATTTGCGTAATGTTGATGGAATAAACTATGTAACAGGCGTCAGAAAACAGAGTGGAGGCACCTGCTGGACACACGGCACAATGGCAGCTATTGAGGGCAATCTATTAATGACGGGCAACTGGGCAGCAGCAGGGGAATCCGGTGAGCCTAACTTAGCGGAATACCATCTCGATTGGTGGAATGGCTTCAACCAATACAACAATGATGACACTGTCCCACCCACTGGTGGTGGTCTGGAAGTACATCAAGG
The DNA here is from genome assembly GCA_016782645.1 of Fidelibacterota bacterium. Classification (GTDB taxonomy): domain Bacteria; phylum Fidelibacterota; class UBA2242; order UBA2242; family UBA2242; genus BS750m-G69. The sequence goes on from JADHYC010000009.1 coordinate 8,084, forward strand.
CGGTGATTACAGGGTGTCTTCGGCTTATATCATTCGTGGAGAAGGAGCAGTACGGGATATCGACGGACAATGCTACGACTCCCCTCCCGATAGATACAACTCCATGTATCACTACTATTATGTACGAGACATCGAGTGGTATGTTGCGGGAGTGGACTTGAGCAACATCAACACGATCAAGAATAAGATCATGACTAAGGGCGTTTTGGCAACATGTCTATGTTCTTCAAGCAGTTTCATGACAAATTATGTGCACTACCAGCCGCCCAGCAACCAACTTGATCCTAACCATTCAGTAGCAATTATCGGTTGGGATGACAATAAGAACACACAGGCTTCAAATCCAGGTGCATGGCTCTGTAAAAACAGCTGGGGCAGCGATTGGGGCAACGAAGGATGCTTCTGGATATCTTATTATGATAAACATTGCGGGAAAGACCCCGAAATGGGCGCCGTCTCTTTTCAAAATGCCGAGCCCCTGCCCTACGACCATATCTATTACCACGATTACCACGGCTGGCGAGATACAAAAACAGGTTGTTCTGAAGCATTTAACGCCTTTACTGCCTCAGGTGGAGAGTATCTCAAATCTGTTAGTTTTTTCACCGCTGCAGACAGTGTTGACTTTACGATAAAAGTATACGATCGCTTCGAGGACGGCGAACTGCTTGATGAACTCGCCACAAAGTCGGGTACTATCGAATACACCGGATTTCATACTATAGACCTGGATAAACCAGTTACTCTTTCGGAACAGGATGATTTCTATATTTATCTATATCTGTCTGAGGGTGGTCAGCCGTATGACCGTACTTCCGTCGTTCCTGTTTTATTAGGCGCCTCGTATCGCACAACCGTGAAATCTGTATCTCACGCTGGTGAAAGCTTCTATCGAAGCGGATCAGAATGGTTGGATTTTTATAATTTTGAATTCGATGATTTAACATGGAATGGAACTGCAAACTTCTGTATCAAGGGATTGGCTACCGATACAACAATAACATTAACATTAGCGAATATACATGCACTGGCTGTTGGTAGTAACGTTGTTGTTCCATTAACTGTAGAGAATTTCAACGACATAGGAGCAATATCATTAAAAATAAAATATGACGATTATGCGTTAACATACACCGGACTATCGAATGAACCAACTGGAGTAACATTTACAGAAAATGCTGTTAATGGATTAATATCTTTAGACTGGTACGATGCGACGGGAACAACGCCGATTGATGCAGGTGATGGAAAACTGATTGACTTGAATTTTACTTATAATGGCGGAACAAGTGATCTGGATTTCGATACATTGGAAAGTGAAATATCCAATAGTGCGGGCACGCTACTAAATGTTGGTTATTTTAATGGACGTGTAAGTATAGATTTGTCGGAACCGGTAATGTTCTTAACTCATAGAACAGGTAATTTTGAAATGGCTGTTTACAACGAAGGTTCAATCGCTGCAGATAATTCAACGAGAAGCGGTCCCGGTATTCTATGGAAAGGATATAATGGTGCTTACGTAGGCGGTGTTATTTTTGGAAGTTCTGAAAAAGGAACCATTAATGGACTTCTTGGAAGTTTTGCCTCGCTATACCTCAGCTTAGTTCAGGATTTAAATAATGTGGAAAGCGATTTTGCTTCCGGTTTTACATCGGATGCGAATTTTGATCAAATATTACGGGCTGTTTTTAATGATGATGGAGCAACCAGCTCATATGGTGTCAATATTGTACAATACTCTTATACAAATACAGGGGAGCATTTTGGATTTATTCGGTATGGGTTTGTAAATACTACAGATAAAACTTTAAATGACTTTTATGCTGGAATATTTGCTGATTGGGATATAGGAAACTATTTAAATAATTTAGGCGGTTATGATCTCGAAAGAAACTTAGTATACGAATACGGCACAGATAACCCCTATCATTTTGGGATAGCAGCTTTGAATGGTCTGTCCGGCATGAAAGTTACTGAGCTATGGAGAGACATCGGAGACGCAAACGACATTCGCACTGCATCCTTCAATTGGATATCTACCCTGGATGAAGATGAAATTGCTTCTAACGACGACCTGAGAAGCTGGGTAGGAAGCGGTCTTGGCAATATTGCTCCTGGAGACACTTCGTGGGTAACATTTGCTATTGTCGCAGGAAATAATTTGACTGAGATACAAGATAATACGAATGCGGCTTTTGTTAAGGCAAAGAGTGTTGGTTGGACCGACATCGTAATCGTGGTGGATGAAGATGCTACTAAAATACCATTAAATTTCTCTCTGCATCAAAACTATCCTAATCCTTTCAACATGAATACAACGATCGAATATTCAATACCCGAAAAATCAAATGTTACTATTACAGTTTACAATATTACCGGTCAGGTTATTGATATTCTCGTTAATAAATCAATGAAACCGGGGTTTTATTCTATACAATGGGATGTCCCGCAAGGCGGGATCAGTTCTGGTGTATATTTCTATAGAATTCAGGTTAAAGATCCCGATGGAATCGGAGCGAGGGAGTTTACGTCTGTTAAGAAATGTTTGCTTGTAAAATAGTAAGGAGAGTCCTCTGGTTGCAGGGCTCTGCTCTGTAACCGATGATATTGTAATGTTTCGGAGTACCTGCCCGACATGATTGCCGATAGGCAGGCGGACAACCCTGAAACAAGAGATATTTATAGATTGAAAACAAGTTCTGGAATCCAATCAAAGGAGATGACGATTTTGAAGTTATTATCTTTTTTCAATTAAAACATTTGAAAAAAGAATGCATTTAGTTACTTTATTTTTAATGATGTATGTTCACACACAGTCACGGCGACAATCCCCACAAATGAGAGGTCAATAATGAAAAAAATATTGCTGCTACTGATTTTGTTATTTTGTATACTTTATCCCCGGGAAAAAATTGATCTTGATTTCATATTCGGACATCCCAGAGTCTGGGGAGTCCCAGCGAAGGAAATAAAATGGTCACCGGATGATTCCAAAATTGCATTCCTTTGGAATGATTCGGGAGAACGCTACAGGGAAATATGGATAGCAGAAATTCCATCAGGAAAACTTAGGAAGCTTACCAAATTTAAAAAATATTTAAAGGATAAAGAAAAGAACTGCAACATACGGAACCTAAGATGGTTCCCTGATGGTAAAAAACTACTGTTTGCTTTTCAAGGTGATATCTACACTCTGGTCGATGGAAATACGCCCGTTCCGCTTACAGCAACAAAATACGTGGAATCCAATCCTAAAGTATCTCCTGATAGGAAATATATCTCTTTTGTAAGAAATCATAACATTCACCTTATTGACGTTAAGGAGGATCGGGAAATTCAATTAACACATAACGATTCAGAAAAAAAGCGGATTGGCGAGGGATATTACAAAAGTTGTCTCGATGCCGATAAAACTTATCAGTGGTCAAACAATAGTAAATGGGTAGCCTTTATTCAATATGATTTTAGCAACAATGAAAAAAATATATCATCTGCTAAAATAGGGATAACAAACGTGGAAGAGCCTTATTCAGACCCTGTTTGGCTGAAAGCCCCTGAAGTTTGCCAATCATTCATCCGAGAGATAAAGTGGTCTCCTGATGATAAACTCCTTGCATTTGAAACTATCACCAACGATTTGAAAGAAAGATATATCATTTTATCAGACACAAAATCAGGTGATCCGGATACATTATATCGCGAATACAATAAAAAATGGGTCAGCGATTTCGGTAATAATCTCTTCTGGATTGCAAATGGAAAGAAACTGCTATTCGGTTCCGGTAAAAACGGCTATAATCATCTATATACAATCTCAATCGAAAACAGGCATGATATTGCTTTAACTCGTGGTAAATGGAATGTTATTGATTATAAAGTTGATGATTACGGTAAGCATATTTTCTTTACTTCAACAAAAGATAATCCCAATGAGCATAACATTTATTCTATAATTAATGCAGAAAATAAAATCAGAAAAATTTCATATAAAGAGGGTGTTTATGACTTTTATCCATCACACAACGGTAAGAAAATGGCTGAAATATATTCTTCACCTCTTTCTCCTCCTGAACTATTCTGGAGTAAGGCGATTCCCAAGAGCAAGATGAATAAAATAACAGATTCAGTTTCATCTGAATTCGGTGACTATTCTATTATAGAGCCTTTGTTCAAAACAGCCCAAAATAAATTTAATGGAAAAAGTGTTTCCTACCGAGTCTGGTTTCCGGAGTATAATTTAGCAACAACAAAGTACCCGATTATTGCTTATGTTCATGGCGGTCATTCAAGCCAATCAAATCTTTACAAGTGGGACGTGTCCAGCCTTTTAAACCAATGGCTAAGCGAACAGGGCTTTGTTGTCATTGATTTGGATTATAGCAGCATTACCAGTCGAAATGGAGGCGATAATCATAATCTTTGGAATCTTGAACTTTCAGAGATTATTTCTGTCATTGATGATATAAGTAAAAATGACTTTGTTGATGCATCAAGAGCAGGAATTTGGGGCTGGGGTTATGGGGGTTATTTAGCAACAATGGCAATGTTCAAAGAACCAGGTGTTTTTAATGCTGGGGTTGCCATTACTTCAATGACAAACTGGAATAAACACAAAACATGGCATCAAGACCAAATCATTGGGCTGTTGGTCAAGGATACACATATTTACACTACTATCTCACCTGAAAAGTATTACAAAAATCTGGGCGGAAACTTACTATTTATTCAAGGGGCTAAAAGCAGTACCGCCCCATTACTGAACACCAGCGATCTAATTAAAGAAATGATTACAAACGGACAATCGGTCGATTTCATCTTCTATCCGTGGGAAAGCGATTGCATTGAGTTAGATGGGAGTTACATAGACCTGTTTCAAAAGGTTTATGAATATTTCAAAAGGCATTTACATGGCAAGAATAATTGCTTGCAGAACTAAGCATTAAAAATTCTAATTACTATAAAATAAGAAAAACAGTTCTGTATTTCTTACCGATCTTTAATTAGGTAATTCCTCGGGTGGAGCTGTTTGAAAGCCGAAAGGTAATCTCTTTTCTTTCTCGGGCATTTTGATTTCACCGAACTTGGACTCGAACTTAGCAACATTTTCTTTAAGTGTATGAATTAGAGTTTTAGCATGTATCGGTGTCATGATAATTCTGCTTTGAACTACAGCTTTTGGAGTTCCGGGCATAATTCTGGCGAAATCAATTACAAATTCTGCCCCCGAATGGGATATTACCGTAAAATTACTATAGTTACCCTCTGCTTTTGATTCTGGCAGCTCGATCTTTATTTGAGAAACTCGTCCCTTTTGATCCACAATATCTCCTTGTTAAGAATTTATAGATACAAACTTAGTTATTTTTTTCTCTTCTTAGATTTGTTTTTTGGCTTATCGGAAGACCCTTTTTCATGGTTTTTTTGATTTAACTCGTCATCCCAATCATCATCTATTATAATGTCATCTTCAAAAATATTCCATGCATCGCTTTCTTCAGTCTCACCTTTGAGGTTTTTCTCTCGGGCTAATTCGTCTTCAAATTCGTCCCAGACATCCTTATGTTTTTCGAATTTAGACGGATCTACATCAGGTTCATCGTAATCTTCTCGTTCCTCCTTTAACATTTCGTCTCCATATAGATTCACATCAAAGAAATCTATATCATCTACTATATCATAGAAAACAAGTAACTCGAGGAAATTTAAATATTTAGGGTTTCGTAAATTCTTCTTGCAGTGTGGGCAAACTAAAGATTTTTTTAATTGTTCTTCCGATAAAGGCTGACCACATTCGGGGCAAACTAAATCTTCCATTGTCACTCCTCACTAATTGCGGCGGTAAATATAAACTGATAAGTCCTGTTGGTCAAGAGAAATTTTAGTTTTTTGTAACCATTTTACAGTTATTAAAAATAGCACTATCATTTATAAAACACGACTCTGTAGAATCCTATTTATAAACAATTCTAAACAAAATTACTAAGTAAAATACAAATGAAATTTCGTTAAATACGTCCCTTAGTAGTCCGCTTAAGTATGGATATTAACAGACTCTTAATCTGAAGATACCCCGGTTCGATGGAATCGTCTTCTTTCTTGTCAATTTGTGTATTGAAACAGAGATCAGAGTGATCTGATTTAAAACCAACTCGTAATTGTGCATTGCTATTATGAACGAAATATGCTGTTATTAAATTAAAATCAATATTCAAATCAGCTGCTGCAACATAATTATACTGAAAAATCTCTTTTGCCAATCTCTTAGATGGCAACAGGGAATTAACAATATCAGAATTCAAAACAGTTATAAAATGATCGGGATCAATATTCTTGATAATCGGGAAAAATGCCTGATGAATTACCGCCTTTACTGTCCCGTTATACTCGTCTATTAAAGGGAAAAATACACGCTGAGTTATCTTAAACGGTACTTTATCAAAGGGCAAACAAAGGAGTACATAACCTTTATCTGAAGAATATTTTGGATAGAAGTCGGAGGCACCTTTAACAACTCTCAATGTTCTTTTAATAGTTCGCTTTGATACTCTCAATTATATCTCAACATTTTAACCTTATTTCAAAAGATTCACTCCCAAAAACCAATACAATTGTTAATTTGAAAATAAATCTATATTAAAACCTATGTATTACTTTCAGGTTCTTCCTTGATAATAAATTTATTATAAAGAAATAATCCGATAATTGTTGCAATTCCGATGGCTGAAAAAATCAACCAGAGAGTGCGAGGTTGATTCAGGATATCAACAAAATGAACATAAAGTTTTGCGCCAACAATTCCGCCAATAGAGCTGCCGAATACTCCATACAGAAAAAGATATCCCATATACATCGCCTTTTTGTCTTTCGGTGCTGTCAGTCCTATATAACTAATAAATTTCGGATGAGCAGTCATTTCCCCGATAGAAAAAATAGTAATTCCTACGATAAAGACCCAAATGCTCGTATTAACAGCTAGAATAGCCATTCCTATGGTTCCCATAGCAATACCTATAATCATTGTTGGAAGAGCTTTTGTGTTTTTTACGATACGAGAAATCAAGAGTTGTAGAAAAATAATGGTGCCCGCATTAATTACTGTCACATGTTCTACATCAAAAAACCAGTCAACATTAACACCAAATATCCCTAGAAATTTATTAACAGAAGAGTTTAATGAACTGGTATCCACATAAGCCTGGACATACCACAGAACGGAATCAAACATTTGAAAATACATAACCCAGAAACCAGAATAAAGAAAAATCATTAACAGAAATTTTGCATGATCAGAAAACTTCCTATGATCGGTTTTGTCAATTATAAAAAGAGAGGTTATGGTTAAATAGATCACCGTTGCAATAATTCTTCCCAGAAGGGCTAAGCCGGGTAAAAACCAAATAAATATTCCTAATCCCATAATAGAGATGACTGTCATTCGGCTTGTTGTATTTTTTTGCGTTGTGGATGTTGTTGCCCTGTTAGAGAAAAATATAATTATTAAACCAATCAGAATTATGGATGCGATGAATAAGAGAAAAAATTTACGGTTGCTTGTCGCTTCATATAGCTCATCGCAGTCTTTAATTGTTAAAGAGCGTAAAACCGAATGACTATGGAGGTCTTTTAGTAATTCTTCGCTTATATCTTCAAAGTCGGTCGCCTGATGGATTGTAACAATATAGTGAAATCCGGATATTTCAGAAATCTGAAAAGGAGGAGTAATGTCTTTAGATATTTTGAACTCAACCTGGATTTTTGAATCAGATTGCTCGATCCAATTTTTAAGTTCCCGTATGGTAATATCTTCGAATCCCTGATGTTGATGCAGCTGTGTGATAAGACTATCGCTATATCTGTTTAAGTATTCCGGTTTGTGTAAGGTAAGCTGGAATACACCGGTTGTATCATTTATAGCTGATAAGGAAAATTTCTCTCTGCCTATCATATTTCGATTGATATCAAAATGCATTACAGAATTGTTTGAAACAATTCCAATTTTGGAAAAACGTTCGGACACATTTGGCTTCTCCAAATATTGAAATAGCGAGTAAATAAATAAACCTGCGAGTAGAAGTATCAATATGTTTTTACGCAAGATAGATTTTTTCATCTGATAATACAAAAGAACAATAGGTGAATAAATGATCTCAAATGCATTTGCCAGAGTTTGTAGCAAGTTGGTCTGCTTTTTATCGGATTTATCAGCTTTTACTGGCTCTTTGTAGAAGAACGCTGTCGGTATGATTAGTATAGCCGTACATATTGCAGAGGATAATATGACATATCTGGGGTTAAGTCCTTTTAAGAATGGAACCAGAAAAAGAGGAAATAGAAACGCTCCAAGATTAATAGACCAATAAAATATACCGAACCCAATCGTACTGTTACTTTCGTCAGTGACTTTAGCAATAGTTCCGGAAATAAGCGGTTTGAATGTTCCGGCGCCTAATCCCATGATAACAAGCGAGACAAAAACAGCTCCGTAAGTTGATGTCTGGCTGGTTAAAAAATATCCGCCACCCATGAGTGCAAAAGCAATCATAAGCAGACGACGATAGCCAAAGCGATCAGCGAGCGCTCCTGAAACGATCGGGAGAAAATATAAAAGAGGTTGAATAACCCCTTTAATCACTCCTACGCTTTCTTTTGGAAAATTGAGAATATCAACAAAATAGACAGATATAAAGCTCATCATACCATAATATGAGCCTCTTTCAAAAAATTCAAATATGACCACTAACCAAAACTGACCAGGAAACGATTTTAAAAGACCTTTTTTCTTATCACTCATTAAACATTCCTTATTTTTTATTGGGTGGAAAATAAGTCATTCAGATGAAAAACGAAAGATGTTTTAAACTCGCTCAGTAATCCACCGAGTTATGGGTTTTACTTGTACCCGTAACAGACTTATTGTCTTGCAAAACTAGGACAATATTATCACTCATTAAATTTGTTATATTATCTTACTCAAGTTTCGCATATTTTTATAGTTTTTAGTATTATGAGTTTGAATAGCCCCCAGTTCCAACTGGGGGTATAATGAAATAGTTAACCGCTAAAAAACTTTTCACGTTCAGTCCCGCACATATCCAATGTGCGGGAAACCGATTTTTCGGGATAATCAGGCAACTGCCTGATTGAACGTGAAAAATTAATATTGAACTTATTTATTTCAAGCCCCCAACTAAAGTTGGGGGCTATTCAAATAACATTAAATATTATTTCTAGACTGCAAAACTTGAGTTATCTTAGATGATATAAACACCCAAAATTTGGGGCCAGAAATTTAATTTATTGTCTTTTCACTTATTATCTGTAATTTTGTTTTCGTTGAAGATTCAAATAGGGAAATAACGATGAGCAATAATTTAAGACGGTTTGGCACTTTTGAGGGAGTTTTTACCCCGACGATACTCACAATTATCGGCGTGATAATGTACCTGCGTCTGGGTTGGGTAGTTGGTAATGCGGGATTCGGGGGAGCTCTATTAATTATTTTACTTGCAAAACTCGTAACTGTTACTACGGGATTATCTATAGCGTCCCTTACAACCAATGTAAGAATTGGCGCAGGTGGATCCTATACCATGATTTCACATTCTTTAGGACTTGAAGTCGGTGGCGCTATCGGAATACCTCTCTATCTATCTCAATCTCTGGGTGGCGCACTGTATATTAGCGGTTTTACGGAAGCGTGGATATCTATTTTTCCCGCTCACAGTCCACATTTGGTCTCAACTGTTGTTTTATTGGCATTGCTCGTGATCTCACTAATCAGTGCGAAAGTGGCAATGAAAATCCAGTTTGTTATAATGGCGATAATTGTTGGTTCACTGATTTCTTTTTTCATGGGAAGGGGTGGCACAGAAACAAATATTGTACTCTGGGGAAATTTCACGAAAGCTCCATTCTGGGCTGTTTTTGCGATATTTTTCCCTGCGGTCACCGGAATTGAAGCAGGTGCGGCGATGTCAGGAGATGTCAAGGATCCAAGAAAGAATTTACCGGTTGGAATTCTTGCCGGCATAGGTGTCTCATTGGTTATATATATAGCTGTTGCTTTCTGGCTTGATAATCTTGCAGCACCTGAAGAGCTGGTAAGCAATTACACAATTATGATGGACATTTCGCGATGGAGATTGATCATTATTGCAGCAATTTTTGGAGCGACACTCTCCTCAGCTCTGGGTAGCATCGTAGGCGGTCCTAGAACACTTATGGCATTAGGACAGGATAAAGTTCTCCCATTTTATAGAGTCTTTGCACGGAAAAGTAAAAAAGGCGAACCTCGATACTCGATTTTATTTACAGCAATAATTATAGAAGTGAGCCTGCTATTAGGTGATCTAAATACGATAGCCCCTCTATTAACAATGTTTTTCCTTATAACTTATGGCGCCCTTAATATCGCCGTTGCTGTCGAGAAAGGAATAGGAATACCTTCCTTTAGACCAACTTTTAAAATACCTATAATTGTCCCTATTGTAGGTGGTCTCTGGAGCTTTATAGTTATGTTTTTAATAAATCCGGTTTTTGCATCTATAGCAATTATATTAATTCTAATGTTTTATGTTGTACAGGTGAAGCGGAGACTTAGGGCTCCATGGGGCGATGTGCGCAGTGGTCTTTTCAACGCAATTGCTGAGTGGGGAGCAAAAACATCTGCCAGAATGCCAAGGCATGCAAAAACATGGAAACCAAACCTGATGATTCCGATTGAAGACCCAAAGGTCTGGGGACATTTGATGGAATTTATAGGTGACGTTGTTTTTCCAAAAGGCACATTACGGTTGTTTTCGATCAAAATCATCGAGCAGGGTGTTCAGAATAAAATTAGCGATCTGGCAGTAAGATTATTTAAAAGAGAAATTTCATATCAGCCATCACAAATAGAACGATCTATAGATGATTTAGAAAAGGAATTAAGTGAATTATCAAACCCAATTAAGGAAAAAGGAATTTTTACAGCAAACACAGTAATTGAATGTCAACATTTTATAGAAGGTATAAGTATAATTACCCAGATAATGAGGGGAATGTTTTTTCCACCGAATATCATTTTTCTAACCATGAGCGCTGATCCACAAAAGGATAAAAGGCTGGAAGAAATGATTGCTATAGCTATTCGAGAAAAGCTCGGAGTTTGCGTGCTGTTACACCACCCAAAGGGAGCATTTGGTAAAAATAAAGAGATAAATGTCTGGCTGCGTTTTGGCAGTCCCAACAAAGATTTAGCGATCCTTACAGCGCTCCAGCTCCAGAGGAATTGGAATGGGCATATTCGAATCCTAGCTGCTGTAAAGAGCAAAGATGAACAGCAGAAAGCGACAATAATTCTGAGCAGAGTAGCAGAGTGGGCTCGAATACCTTCAAAGTCAGAAATATCCGTCATAATCGGTGATTTTAAGGAAATTCTTCAAAAGGCTCCTCCTGCTGATCTGAATGTATTTGGTGTATCAGATGACTTAAACTGTAACTCGATGCGTGAACTATCAACTCTGTCGGAAATTTCCTGCATTTTCGTAAAAGATTCAGGTGAAGAAAGTATTCTTGCTTGAGTTTTTAAAGCCATTTTTTACCGAGCGTGCGCTTGTTAGTGAGTAATGACTTTTTCAGGATACCCTAAGTAAAACCTTTGACTTCGTTTTGTTGAGATATTATGTTCTAATCGCGTATAGAAAGTATACTATGATTTCTGGTGATATATACAATTCCGATAATGGCCAATATTTATTCAATAACCTATAAAAATTGAGTGTATTATGGCAAGGAATCCAAAATGGACACGTAATGAATTAATACTTGCGTTAAATTTGTATTACAAAACTCCTTTTGGGAGGATGCATAAAGCAAATCCAAACGTTATTGAGTTAGCCTTAATTCTAAATAGAACTCCGTCGGCTGTTGCATGGAAATTAGTAAATTTTGCAAGTTTTGATGAAAGTTTGCAAGTACGAGGCATTGTTGGGGCAAGAAACGCCAGTCGATTAGATAAAGAAATCTGGGAGGAATTTTACAATAATTTAGATTTGTTGGCCTATGAAAGCGAAAATCTATTATTAAAAAAAAGAAAAAGGGAAAAGGAAATTGGAGAAGATTTTGAATTAAGAGAGGGATTTGATAAAGAAAGATTGGTTAAGACAAGAGTAAATCAATCATTTTTTAGATCAACAATACTAGCTTCTTATAATTGTACTTGTTGTATTACAGGTATTCAAAATGCTGATCTTTTAATTGCCGGTCATATTGTACCATGGTCAAAAAGTATTAAAAATCGTTTAAATCCAAGAAATGGAATTTTAATAAATCTTTTGCATGATAAAGCCTTTGAATTAGGATACATAACGATAAATGAAGATTATAAAGTATTAATAAGTTCAGAAATTTTATCTTCGAATAATCAAATAGACCAAGAGTATTTTAATAAATACCATGGTCAAAGTATTATTTTGCCTTCTAAATTTTTACCAGATAAAAATTTTCTTAGAATGCATAACAATGATATATTTTTAGGGTAAAGATTTTTTACTACTATTAGATTATTTTCTACATCCTACTATTACGGCTCCACAATACTACCCGCGACAATATTCGCTATTTTGCTACGCAGGGCAATCACATTACCGTCAGGGATATGAACACGGTTTGTAAAAAGTATAACAAAGGTCTCAGATGTGGGGTCTATACAAATTGAAGTTCCCGTAAAACCCGTATGACCAAAGGAACTCACAGGAAAAATATCACCCATATTGGAGGAATAATCCGAACAGACATCCCATCCCAATCCCCTGCCGGTAAATTCAAGACCGTGATAAACAGTCGTCATCGCTTTAACAGTCATTGGAGAGATAATTCTCGTCTTGCCATATATTCCGCCGTTAAGCAGCATTTGCACAAATATAGCAAGATCATCCACGGTAGAAAACAGTCCGGCGTTACCCGATTTCCCGTCCATAAGCTGCGCTAGGGGGTCATGTACTTTTCCTCTTAGCGGTTTCCCGTCAAAGACTTCTGTGGGAGCAATTCTCGATAATAACTCTTTTGGCGGACAATAAGTGGTGCTTTTCATTCCCAGAGGTTCAAATATCCACTTTTTTAAAAACTCATCAATAGTCATCCCGGAAACTCTATGTACAATTTCAGCAAGAGTAATAAATCCGAGGCAACTATAATCAAAATTCACTCCTGGTGGATTTCTTTTTTCAATTGTGGCAATATGTTGAATTACATGCTCCGGACAGGGATCGCCGTACATTCTTTTGAGATCATTCGCATTTGTATACGGTGGCAAACCGGAAGTATGTGTAAGCAAATGATATAAGCGGATGGGTCCACTTTCTTCACCGTTCTCGTCAACATACCTTGTAAACTCAGGGATGTATTTTGACACAGGGTCCATTAATCGAAGTTCCCCTTTTTCCGCAAGAATCATTATTGAAGTAGCTGTCGCGACAGGTTTGGTAATTGAGGCAAGATCAAACATTTTACCGATTGTCATCTTTTCAACAGTCGGCAAAACCTGTGCATCTCCAAATGCTTTTCTATAAACTACTGTTTTTTTACGAGCAACCAAAACTGTTGCACCTGGCAATTTCCCTTTATCAATTGCTTTCTCTATCACTTCATCAATCATCTTTAAGTGGTCTTTATCTATCCCAACTAAAGCAGGTTCACCAAAATGCAGTTGATTATCGCTGTGGAAATAGCCGCATCCATAAATAAGAAAAGAAATCACAAACACGAGCAACAACACTAAGATTTTTTTTGATCTCATTCTTCAACCCCTTCGAAAAAGTTGTGAAATTGCATCATCAAGCAAGCAATCAACACATTTTATAAATCGTCAATGGATATGTCCAGGTTAGGTTTTCCTTCATAACCTTTATAATCAAAATGCCACCATTCTGTATCAATACCTGTAAATTCCTGTTCTTCCATTGCGTCTCGCAATATTTTGCGATGTTTTTTTGCTTCTTCAGGAATGTCCATATAATCACTATGTGCTCTTTCTGAGAACTCGTCAAACTCTGTCGGCATTAAAACAGCGTTTCCATCAATATCAAGTAAAGAGACGTCAACAGCATAACCGCGATTATGACGTGATCCACCTTTAGGATCGGCAACATATCGGGAATCAGGCAAAATTTCCCACATTCGTTTCTGTACTGACAGCGGTCTATAGCCATCATATACTTTTAAGCTGTAGCCTTGTTTCTTTAAATCCTGCTGTACCTCTTTCAATGCAAGAGCTGCATCTTTCACTAAAAAGCAGCGTGCAGACGGATAAAGAACTTCACCAACAAAATTATTCATAGTTGCATACCGAATGTCTAATACTATATCAGGAATAATCTTATTTAATTCAACGAGTTCCGGTTGATCGCTTCTCTCGCAATTTGAAACAAAAGGAACTAATAAGAGTAGTACAATGAATATCGACAAATAAGGTCGAAATTTCTTCATAGTTCTCTCCTTTCTTTAGATCAGAGTTACATCAAACAAAAATACCGGTACTCTCATATTGTTTAATATTAAATAATAGTAGGGAACAAATCAATCATGTTCGTCCAACCTATATCATTCACCGCAGAGGACACTGAGAGCGCAGAGACATATAAAAATTAAAGACTTACGTGTTATTAGCAACATAAAAGTTCTTTTCTTGAAGAGATCATTTTGGATAAAAATAATTTTGTTAGTAGAAAGTATAATTACATTATTGTCCGACTGTTTGGAGGATAAAATATTGACAAAAAGCTAATGAACAAATCAGATTAAGTTTACAACGGAAGTTTACATTTTACTTCACAATGAACTCTCCCCGACGAAAACGTCGGGGTATCACGTCGGCTACATTTCATTTCGCCGATAAAAAGGAATAATTCCTCAACTTCATATGAACCACGACACAAGTATCAGGGAATTCTTTCGATTAAAGAATTGAGTCCCGAACAATTTGATAAACACTCCTTGGAATTGAAAAAATCTACAGAGAGTTTTTGGAATTTTAGAAACTATAAAATTATATAAATAACAAAGTGATATGGTTTTTTAAAACACCAAAGAATTAGAGTATTATCAACTAGGTTGCAGCCTTGCTTTTTTTCTTTGCCTTGTGTTCCATGGCTTTAACAACCTTCTCTCTCCAATCTTCTTTATTTAATTTCTGGAACCATCCACAATTATTACAGATTTTGTAGTAGACCATTTTACCAAAGAAAGAACTTTTTCGGTATACTATTTTACCCGAACACTTTTCGCAAACCTCAGAAATTTCTTTATCGAAGGGTAGTATTTTTCTATTTCTATCGTTACCATTGATTTTTTCACTCATCAGGAAATATCTCCATTATATTATTTTCATTTGTCTCTTCAAATGGTCTACTTTAAACCAACTCTACTAATATTTATCCTTTTTATCAACAGTTAAAAACAACAAATAAAAATTCACACATATATTAATTATTGTCAAGCAATTCTTTTACTACTACTTTTTCTGATTATCTACATCTAATTAATTCACAAAACACGCATAAATGCTAATTATTGCACATTCACAAGATAAAGATCTTGTTGTAAATATATCTTTTTAAGCTGGATATTTCGACAACTACATTTTTCCTTACACTGTTATCTTAAAATGATTTATTGTAAATTTTACCGAATGTTTCTTTAAACATATATTGGAAGTAAAATGAAAACCGTAAACAAAATAGCTGTAATAACTAGCGGTGGTGACGCGCCTGGAATGAATGCATGCATCCGTTCAGTTGTAAGAACTGCCATTAATGAAGGCTTAACCATCTTTGGTATTTCCGGAGGATACAAGGGTCTGGTAGAGGGTGAACTTATTCCTCTCTCTCGCCGGTCAGTAAGTAACATCATTCAGAAAGGCGGAACTTTTTTAAAGACATCACGCAGCGAATCGTTTTACCACAAGTCAGGTCGAAGACGTGCTGCAGATACGTTAAAAGAATGGGATATTGATGGAACAATAGTAATCGGTGGGGATGGCAGCTTTCATGGAGCACACGCAATCAGCGTAGAATTTGGGGTTAAAGTTATAGGTATTCCTGCAACAATAGATAACGACATTTATGGAACTGATATAACAATTGGATACGATACAGCTATAGGTACTGCACTTGATTTAATAGACAAAATTAGAGATACCGCTGCTTCCCATGACAGATTATTTATTGTCGAGGTAATGGGACGTCAATCAGGATTTATAGCTCTGGAAGTGGGTATTTGTGGAGGCGCTGAAGAGATTCTTGTACCAGAAACCAAAGTGACAATGGAAGATTTAGGTAAAATGGTAAAAACCTGGTCAAGAGCTGGGAAAACAAGTAGTCTCGTTGTTGTTGCAGAAGGAGATGAGTTAGGAAATGCACATTCAATTGCACAAGCAATGAAAGAAAAGTACAATATAGATTCCCACGTATGTGTACTGGGTCATACACAAAGAGGTGGCAGCCCGACTGCAACCGATCGCCTTCTTGCAAGTCGCCTTGGGTATTATGCCGTTATTGCTTTAAAAGATGGAAAATCTGATATCATGGTTGGATGGCAAAACAACTCCATCACATATATACCTTTGTTGGAAACCTGGGAGAAGAAAAAACCTCTGGATGCTGAACTCATGAAGATATATCGTATTTTGTCCACATAAAAGTGGAGAAATCTTTAAGTCTCTACCCCTTCTTTAGCTTTTAAAAGTAGCATCAATTTTCAGCGAAATGTTTCGTAATGGAATACCGGAAAAAAGTATCGAAGTTATACCTTCAGTGTTTAAATAAAATGGGTTTTCTTTGACCGGTTTAACTCCTATACTAATATATCCGCATCGGCTTACTCCGCAATGTCACATCGGTCCCAACGGAGAGTCCCAATGTAAAAATCGGATTAAAATCCATATCCCCTGCGTCTTCCTCCACGCTCTTCATATTTCAAGTCTTTAAGTGAAGGCGCTTTCACATTAATCAAAAGAGTATATTGTTTTCCATAGCCAGATGGCGTCCATCCGAAAGACAACTGCCAGCAGTGCAGGTCTCTATCAATATGAATATCCTGACTAACTAACCTTTTGTCCAGTAAGTCAAAATTAGCTCGATAACCTAATTTCCACTTTGAAGTAATCTTCACTTTCAGGTTAAAAGTCATCCAGAAAGACTCTGATTTAGAAACTTCGGGATTTCTGTGAGAGAGTGAATACCGGAAACTGAAATTCGCGGTCCAGAAATCGCTGCCTGCTCCTCTACTTAATGGTGTTTCAGCAATATCTTCATCATAACTCAATGATGGCGAAATAATATCGGCAGCGATTGTATCAGAAGTATCTGTAACAGTAGATACTTCCGCAATTGCCCCGAATCTTTTCCCTGATAGCGAAAAACCCGTTGAAGCGCTTAGAGACGTCAATCTTGGAATCGGGATACCATACCAGGTTTTATTCCACTGTCTGCTGTTATAGGCATAAAGGTCATGAGATGCATTTAGATTAATAGCTAATTTTTTTGTTACCTGTGTCCTCAAATTGGAAGAAATCGGTGCCCATTTGGGACTTTCCGAAGCAAAATTGTAATTTGTAGATAAATTTGCTGTAAAAAGGTCAAATTTTTTCTCTTTATCCCCGCGTTTTGTTTTAGCCTGAAAAATGTTCCTAACACTTACAGTCAGCGATTTCTGCTCACCAGAGGGTGTCGACCCAAGAAGTGTAGATCTGAATGGGTCAAATTTTTTACCATTAATATCATACTGCACGTAACCCGGGTCCCATCCAAAAACGGGTTGTGTAAAGTCTGGTCTATAACTGAGTCCTATCCTTGGAGTAATTACGTGTCTAACGGCTTGAAGTGCGCCTATCTGAAGAGGAAATAGGCCATAGATTTTTGTTTGAGCATTTAACGAAGCACTTCCTGTATGACGTGCTTTAAAACCATAAACTTTCTTTTCACCGACAAAAACACCACTGGAATCAACAACCGGATTATAGTATTCGGAAATCCACCCTTCACTAATGCTCATATTCTGGTTCAGTGTTATAAAACCGAGTAACTTTTGGGAGCTGTTTAAAGAGATATTATGCGTAATAGCATTTTTCTTTATATCATGCTTTTCCCATATCAATGAGTCCTCTTCAATAGCTTTGCTCTGATAATAAATATCCTGTTTGTTCTTCAAACGGGAACTTATGCTAAAATATATGTTATTATACCATTTTGACTGAGAAGCATCTTTCCACGGTTTCAAAGGGATAATTGGCTTCTGGCTTCTACTAAAAGAGATGTTTGGCAGGGAACGATTTACATATTTAATCTTCTGACCTTCGTTTGTCGGAGGCGATAGTATTTGTGTATTTGCCTGAAGATTCTTGGATTGATTGAAATTCATCGAAAGAGAGTATGGTTTACCCGACCATGTTTTAGAGAGAGTCGCATTACTGATCAGCTGTTGGTTTAAACGTGTATCCCTATTTATTCCCATCTTTCTATAGTATGAATCGCTGCTGACAAATCTTCCATTAATGCTTAGACGCATTGTCGGGCTTATTTTATGGCTGTGATTCATATTAAGACTCCACTGCCTTTCAGGGAAATTTGAGAAAAAGTCGTTTGAATATAAGCCATTAAGAGAGCCGTTGAATTTATATCGGAGAGAGTATCTGGTTTTATAATGAAAAATAATGCCTTTTTTGTCAAAAAAGTCACCTGTAAAACGGAGATCCATATAATCATTTGGTGCCCAAAAATATCCGAGTCCTTTTAAAAATCCGCCGACCCTTTTATTTTCTCCATAAGTCGGCATTATCCAGCCAGAGTGTCTTCTACCACCTTTATTGGGGAATATTCCAAAAGGCAGACCGAGAATAGGGATATCATGAATATAAAGAACAATCGGGCGAGCAATTATTTTATCTTTCTGTATCAGCTTCATTTGCTTGCTTTTGAAATAGTAATGTGGGTGTTCGGGAATATCACACGTCGTATAAATCCCCTCTGAAACATAGAAAACTTCTTTATCTGTTTTGTGTATATCACTTCCGTAATAGAAACCATCCTCAACTTTTGTTGCGCCCTCAATGATTCTACCTTTTTGCGTTCTCATGTTATAAACCATATTTTCACCTGAGAACGGTTCGTTACCCTTCTGATTTAGAGTAGGCACATTACCGGTAATCGAATCGTATGGTGGAATACCTAATGGAAATGCATAAAGAAGATTTTTATTCCAATCGATTGATATTTTGCCAGCTGTAAGTGCTAAATCTCCGGATTTAATTGATGATCTTTCAATCAGATCGGTCATTTTATCATTTAGGAAATAATCAATTCTCTCTGATGAATAGATGACTGTTGTATCAACCTTTTCGTTAGTTCTGTCAGGAATAAATCTTCCCTGGGTTCCACCAATTACAGTTATAAGAGAGATTTTCCCATTCTGAAAAGTCATAACTACAGTATCGCCGCTTGTTATATTTACACCCTGAATTATGCTATCTTCCAGCACATTATAATAGCTTGTTGCCATTCCTGATACACGAATTGAATCGGTTTTACCATTTTTAAAATATATTTCCATGTTTTTACCGGTAATCTCATCGTGCACTTTTATTGAGTCTCGAGTAGCTGTCCCCGTAGAATCGGAAGACTTTGCGGGTAGATAGGCTTTAGATGTTGATGTAGCCATCGCGCTTTGATTGATAAATAGAGAATGTAAAGACTCGTCTTTGAGATATAGAATCATCTTTTTACCGGAGAGTTCCTGGTCATTGCTCACCACTCTCGGATTACCAATTAAAGTAGCTGACTCCAGCGAATCGACATAATCCACTATTTCTGAATAGGCTTTGAAATCCTCCCGCCAGATTTCAACGTTACCTTTCGAAAGAAAATTCCCTTCATCTTCATGTCCTTCAATTATATCTCCTTTTATTCTAAAGGATTCTGTTCCTGAAGAATCTCGCCTGATTAGCACGGGTTCTTTAGTTGCCTCAATGTTCCCAGATTCATTAAAATAAATTAAGCTATCAGCAAAAAGTGATGTTCTCCTCTTCTTATCATTTATTACAGCATTATTTATTGCAACCGCCTTTTTATCATTTGAAAAATATGTGACAAAATCTGCCTGAATGTCTCTGTCTCTATCTTCTAAAAAAACATTTCCATCAGCGTCTACTATTTCATCATTAACGAAATATGTCATGGACTCGGATTTTAGTATCAGTTCATCATCTTTTAATGAAGTATTCCCGCGAGCGAAAATAACATCCTTATCACTATAGTATGTCAATGTATCGGCTTTCAGTACTTTAGATTGTTTGGTGACTATAACATTATAGTAGAAATCTGCCCGCTCTTCCTTCTCAAACCAGTAAGCCAGGTCGCATTTAAGTTCTAATTTTCCCTTCCTGAAGTGGACATTACCTGTAAGTTTCTTTACCGGAGTATCTCTCTTTGAAAATTGCTCGAGCTTGTCTGCTCTAATCAGACGTAGTTTTTCATGGGATTTGCCCAAATTGGACACCGCAATTGAAAGCAGTACTGCTAAAATGATAAGTAGATTGTTTGATAAATGGAGTTTCACCGTTTACTATTCACATTTTTATGTTCCAAATTCTACCAGAGCCATGCCTTAAGCACCTGCATCAGACATGTAATATATTAATTCTTTTGATATCTTTTCAGTTCCATTTTTATAGAGAGCATTTTCAGGTCGATATTTAACATTTAATGATTCAAATATAGTGTAAAAATATGTAAATATTAAAGATATTGGACAGAAGTAAAAAATTGCAGGTACCACATTACGATTTATTCAATATTTTTTCTGTTAGTTTTTTTACATAACTGTTTTAACGATTTGATTAATTTATTTCTTTTTGCCTTGTTTTTATCGAATGATAAAATAAATTTAAGCAAAGAATATGAGGAGTAAATTTCAGGAGTGTATATGAAAAAAGTTACTGTTTCCATCGGTGTTGTACTAATACTTCTGGCGCTTTTCAGCTGCACAGACAATTATCAGAGGCATTATCAACTCGGTAAATGGTATTATGATAAGGGTTTAATAAACGAAGCAATTCTCGAATTCAAAGCAGCTACACGAGCTAAAGCGGGTAATCATCAGGCTCACCAAAGCCTTGCAATTGCATATACCAAAAAGGGCTGGTACGACTATGCTTTGAAGGAAGCAGAGACTGCCTTTGATCTTTACCCGGCCGACGAAAATTACAAACTCATTCAGGTTATAAAGCAAAAGCAAAACCTGGAAGCAATCGAGGCGCTGGAGTTGGAGTAACTACAATTCGAAGATTATAAACCTATTTGATTCCTCTATAAAGAACCCTTTCTCGTATTTTATTAGGCAACCTTTCTTCAAATATTCGTGATTCCATACAAAGCAGACAGAAACTTCAATCTGACATCTATGGCGAACAATAATGTTTGACATTCTTTTTGCTTCTCAATTAGTTACTTACTTGCTAAAGCAGAACAAACACCTTGAATAATAGTTCACTACTTAAAATTGGAATAAAACCTCAACAGAAAAATATAATCTCTGCAAGCCGCAGGACCGACATCCCGTCTTTTTACGGAGAATGGTTTTTTGAACAAGTCAAACAGGGATTTGCAAAGGTTAGAAATCCCTTCTCTGGAAAATATAGCGAAATATCACTCAAACCACAGGATGTAGGAGCAATTGCCTTCTGGTCAAAAAATTACCTCCCGTTTCTACCGATTCTCGACAAAATTGACTCCATCTATGAAAAACGGTTTGTTTTTCATTTTACTATAACCGGATTCTCCGAAGAAGTGCAGAAGATACTTGAACCTTTCGTTCCATATACATCTATTTCCATCAAAACCGCTAAAATACTGGCTGAAGGCTATGGTTTAGAGAAAGTTCTATGGAGATTCGATCCGATAATCTTTTCTAATCTATCTCCTTTTGAGGAAAGACTAAAGACCTTTTCAAATTTAGCAGGCTCTTTGGAAAGCTTTACCAGAAGATGTTATATAAGCTTCATTGACCTTTACGGCAAGGTTAAAAGAAAATTGGATCATATCACTAACTCTGGGAAAATGCGTTTTATCAAGCCTACGATCAATGAACAGGTGGAGTTTGCAAAGCGAGTAAAGGAAATTGCTTTAGAGCATGGAATTCAAGTATACACGTGCTGCGAAGATACTGTTGGTAAAATGGCTGATATTCCAAAAGGACACTGTATTGATGCTGACCTGCTTGGCAAACTCTTTCCTGAAATACAATTTACCGATACTATTCATCCAACACGTAAAGAATGCGGTTGTTATGAGAGTAAAGATATAGGAACCTATAATACATGTCGACATGGATGTATATATTGCTATGCAAGTAGGTAATATTTTGTTGAGGAATATTTCGATTTCTAATTTGCAGATATCGTGACCTGTAAGCTACCAGCAGAGCTGCATTAAAAATATAACATCTAACCGTATCCCAGCTTGCAAATTTAACATTAACAATCTCGTCAAGAGGAAGCTTATGATAGAATTCAAGGGAAAAGTAAAAAAGTGGGTCAACACGGAATTCCCGCTTTTAGCTGGACTAATCCCGCCACAGGCAAGGCGAACTGCAAACAGGCACACATGACCTGATTCAGGCAGGCAGGGATTTTACTGTACGCTATATTATAGGAAATTAATCAAAAACTTTTTTTATCCTCGCAATTCGATGCCAATGGACAATTTTTACAACCTTCTTCGGGATGCTTTATCTTATTTTTGTATTTCAAAACAAGAAATGTAACACTGAGAACTAACGCTAATATTATTATAAAATATTCCCACCACATCTTTAAGCTCCTGAGATAAATAAAGACCCAACCTGGTAAATACCTATTGACAAAGCCAGCGCAACAAAGAGAGTATAAGCAGCCTGGAACAGAGGCCATTTCCATGAGCCAAGTTCCTTCTTTACCATCACAAGGGTTGCAATACATGGAATATATATCATAACAAACACCATAAGAGACAGTGCTACTAAAGGAGAATAGTTTGGATCGACCTCTATCCGGTCTTTTAACATTATCTCATCGTCTGATGCTTCTTCATCAACTTGTTCCCCTTCAATTCCATAGAGAATTCCCATAGTGGAGATTATAACCTCCTTCGCAGCAATTCCTGCAAAAAGGCTCACGCCTAATTTCCAATCAAATCCTGCATATTTAATAACAGGCTGGATGGCTTTACCAATTCTCCCTCCGAAACTATATATAAGCTCCTGCTGAGCAGTATTATTTCCAGAAATGTGTGATCCCTCAAACTGAGAGCTCATTTGCTCATTTACAACTTCAAGATTTGATGTAATCGTGGCATCTTCTTCTGGTAATTTGGGATATGAGAGAAGAAACCAGATAATTATTGATGCAGCAAGAATAACCGTACCGGCTTTTTTCACATACTCCCAGGATTTTTCCCACATGTGATATAACACACCTCTAACTGTTGGCATTCTATAAGGTGGTAATTCCATAACAAATGGTGTCTGTCCTCCCCTGAACAATGTATTTCGGAAAATAAGCGCTAATGTCAAAGCAGAAACCCAACTGAACAACCATATACTCCAGAAAACAAGCCCTGCGTGCTCAGGGAAAAACGCAGCAGCAAGCATTGCAATAACAGGGATTTTAGCGCCGCACATCATAATAGGAGAAACCATTATAGTAACAATACGGTCCCTCGGATTGGCAAGAACTCTAGCGCTCATAATCCCTGGAACAGCGCAACCACTGGAGACCATGAAAGGGATAAAACTTCGTCCGTGAAGTCCGAAAATATGGAAAAATTTATCCATAACAAAGGCAGCTCTTGCCAAGTAGCCAGTATCCTCAAGAAATGATAGCCCAAGAAATAAAAATAAAACAAGCGGTAGAAAAACCAGCACTCCACCGACTCCATTAATTATACCACCGGTAAGGAAATCCAATAACGGACCGGAAGGTAACAAGCTTTCCAGGCTATTCGAACACCATCCAAAGAAAGCCCCGATACTTCCCGAAACGGGATTACCAAGAGTAAATGTCATCTGATAAATCAAGAACATGATAACTAAAAAAACCGGTATTCCAAGATAGCGATTAAGGGCAATTCGATCTATTTTTTCCGTTATATTTATATAACCTTCTTTCGTTTTAGTATGAACTGTCTCTTTAGTTGCCCCTCGTATATAAGCATACCGTTGTTCGCTTACTACAACTTCACTGTCTTCACCAAAATGGCTTTCAATCCGCTGTCTCCAGTTCGCTGCGACTAAAAGAACTCCATCAGGGTTTTGATGTTCTTGTTTGACCTTTTCAACAGCATCCCTGTCATTTTCAAGGAGCTTAATTGAAATCCAATGCATAGAGTACTTCTTTACAAAATCGGGGTCGGTTGATAGAACTCTAATAATGTCGTTATGTGCATTTTCCAGCCTTGTACCATAATTCAAATGTCTTTTGTTCGACAATATTTCTCCATCAGCAACCTTAACCGCTGTTTTAAGGAGATCTTGCACACCTTGCCCCTTACTGCCGACTGTCTTCACTAAGGGAATCCCAAGTATCCCTTCAAGCTGCTGTTTATCAATAATAATACCCTTCTGTTCAGCTTCATCAGACATATTGAGAGCACCTACAATCGGTACACCTAATTCCTGGAACTGTAAAAGCAAATAGAGATGTCTCTCGAGATTGGTAGAGTCCAGAATATCAATGATTACATCCGGTTTTTCTCTCAGTACAAAGTCCCTTGAAACGATCTCCTCTAAAGAATAAGCACTAAGGCTGTATGTCCCCGGTAAATCCACAAATTCAATAACCTTTCCATCGTATTGAATACGCCCTGTCTTTTTCTCAACGGTAACACCGGGGTAATTTCCAATATGCTGCCGTTGTTTTGTCAGAGCATTAAATACACTGGTTTTCCCCGAATTAGGATTACCAGCAAGAGCTATTCTAATAATATTTTTATTGCTATCATCGAAGTAACGATCTCTACCACGCCCTCTACGTCTTAAACGACGTCCGAATCCATTCACTCAATTATCTCAATATAGATAAGCCTGGCTTCTGAGCGCCTTAAAGAGACCATTGTTCCTTTGATCTCAATCTCTATAGGATCTCTTAATAAAGCTTCCCTAATAACACTTCCCTCTTCACCTTTTACAAATCCCATATCCACCAGACGCCTTCGAATTTCGCTGACAGCTCTAACCTTAAATATCCTGAATTTTTGACCGCTTGATAATATTGAAAGTGGTACAACATGATTTGTACTTGCATGACTACGACTCATATTTTCCGAACTTACTTTTTCAGATTTAACTGTTTCGTTTTCAAAACTATTCTCAATTGCTATTTCAATAAGACGGGCTTGGGAAGGTTCAATTTCAAAACTATATCCAGCACTGGAAACTAGAACAGGGCTGTCATTGTCACTTATGCGCTCCATTGTGATTTCAATCCCCGGAAGCAAACCTTTTCCTATGATATCTCGGCGAGCTTGAATATCAGGTCCAAGCATTATTATTCGTCCTTTTTGACCGGGTCTCATTTCTGAAAGCAAAGTGTGGATTGTTTTTCTATCCTTATGATAATGCGGGAATGTCTCCTTAATGAAGCAAGATTGGCAAACGGGATCATCTGGCACCAATCCTTCGGCAGCCTTCAGGCATTTTTTGAAATTATCTATCAGGTGCGCATCCCTTTTAGGACAGGAGGCAAGGAATTGATAAAGAAGTATAAATTTCTCAAGTGTTTGATCGTTCAAATGATGTTCCAGTGCACAGGCTTCTTTATTTACACTTTCTCCGTGTAGATTAAGGATATCCCTTAAAAATTTATTTAGAAAAATATTTCTGTTAGCAAAATAATTTGCTGCTTTTTTGCCTTTTTCTGTTAGTTCAATGAATTCCCGAACAGAATATTTCACATAACCTTCTTGTGAAAGCCGCTGCATTGCCTCGGTAACTGAGGGCATACTAACACTTTTTCTTTGCGCAATCTCCTTGATTCTTGCAACATGTTTCTCGGAAATCAGGTCAAGGATTATTTTCAGATAATCTTGAAGACTTTCGGACAGATTTATATAATCAGAATCATCACTCATAATAACCGCCCCTAATTTAATTAGGCAGCCCTAAGTTGTCAAGTTTAATTTATATTTCTTAAATTTTTGAATAACTAATGAGTGCTAATTTTATCGTTGAATTTATGGTAAAGTTTTAAATAATCTTTCTCCTGTTCTGGTCAATTAATCATGTTGAAAGATAATAGCGATTTCCTTGATTATCATTTGGTTTGAGTTTTAGCATATCCTTATACTGATCTGTTGCTTCATTACATCTTCCAATTTAGTAAAGGCATTCTGCATATCCTGCCCTAGCTCTCATGTAAGGACGGGTTTTAAAAATGCCCCAAAATGTCCAGCATCTTCTTTCCAGTATTCCTTTTAGCCATGTTGCCCTTCTCTTTTTACTATTTAAAATTGTGAATTAACTTCTTTTCTAATATTTGACATAACGCTTCCTGTTTCTCTGAAGCTCTCACCTTTACGAAATATTTGATTAAGTGTGGTTGAGTAGCCTGATATATACTGAGTGGACTTCTCTCATTCAATCAGACTAAAGATTTTTCCTTATTTTCTCAAGAGTGGCTTTCGCTTCAGGTACATTATTAATGAATTTCTCCAGCTTTTCACAAGTATAATCATCGCAATAGGCACAATTTTCAACACCCTTTTCAAAACCGCACTTTCTTATTTCACATACCCTGCAGTAGTTAAAAATTTGCCCGCCCTCTGACAAACATCCATCACAGTTAATATCTTCATGCTTAATTTCTGCGTTAAATTGCTTTGACCAGATATCAGCAGTTTTCTTTCTTATGTCATCGTCATCTTTTTGAGTCGCTAAAAAAGCCGGACATTCAGTACAAATTATTCCACAAAAGGCTATCATCTTATCCATAATTACCACCTCATTGATTTACTTGCTCATATTCATTAAAAAATCCAATCCATTGAATAGTAACTCAATAAATCTAAAAAATCAATATTTTTAAAATGTGAAGTTACACCGAAAACTGAACAATTTATAAAGTCCACAATCAAGAGTGATTGTGTCACGTATTGCGAACTGGTCAGTTCACCATAGATGAAAATGGAGAGCAAGTTTGGTGGTGACATACTCTAAACCCGTTTTTCCGCAAGGATGTCTCCGACATGCGAACAGAATATCCGGTTGAAAATCCGGCTCAGACGAGCTACTGACGGAGCCAATCGAGTTTTGCTAGTTTCATTAACACCGCAATGTACTTGTACGGCTCTTTGAGACGGATTGTGGTTATCTAAAAGGCTTTTCCTCCGTCCCTACCGTTTTAACGGTTTTTGTTACATGGTGACTCAGCAGAGTAATGTAAAATCCGCTTAGTCGCTTTTGTTCCGGAAACGGGTTCCCAAGCCGACAATAAGAAAGTTCTTGACTTTTAAACGAACCACGATTACATTATTAGTGTGATAGTATGATAGTACACTAATAAGGAGGTTTATATGATCGAAATTAAAAAATTATCCTTCGGCTACAGGAAAAAAGAGAAGCTTTTTACAAACCTTAATCTTCATCTTCCACCGGGAAATATCTTCGGTCTTCTAGGGAAAAATGGAGCTGGAAAGACAACACTTCTGAAAATTATATCCGGACTGCTTTTCCCTCAAGGCGGAGACTGTGAGGCATTAGGTTACAAACCACAGTGTAGATCCCCGCATTTTCTAGAAGAAATCTATTTTATTCCGGAGGAATTTTTCATACCGGCGATCACGATAAGCGAGTATGAAAATATCTATGTACCATTTTATCCGAGATTTAGCAGTGAACAATTATCAGGTAGTCTCCGTGATTTCGACCTGACAATGAAAGAAAAACTCTCTTCTTTTTCATACGGTCAAAAAAAGAAATTTCTTCTAGCTTTCGGTATTGCAACTAACTGCAAATTGCTGATTCTTGATGAGCCCTCAAATGGTCTCGATATCCCAAGCAAAAGCCAATTAAGAAAGCTTCTGGCTTCCTCTATCACTGATGATAGAACATTCATAGTATCAACTCATCAAGTTCGCGATATGGAAAATCTCATTGATCCGATCATTATTCTGGATAACGGCAAAATTATCTTCAATTACAGTGTCTATGAGGTATCTAAGTGTCTTTCTGTTCAACTTCAACAGGATGCCCCGGATTCGGATAAGGTCCTTTTCTCTGAAAAAACATTGGGCGGATATGCAGTAATCACTGAAAACATTTCTGGAACCGATTCACAGATAGACCTTGAAATATTGTTTAACGCAGTTATTAAGAACAGAGAAAAAATCAGCTCAATTTTTAGAAAGTGGGCAGCAGCATGAATGTAGAAAATTACTTTAATATTAGACGTTTTGCTCTCTTAATCAAGAATGACATTTTAAAACAATATAGAACCTTTTTAACAGCTATCGGGGCAGTAACGGGAATATTGCTGGCAATTATATTATTATCACATAAAAGCAGTGGATTCTGGAATTTTCACCTCGTTTTCTATCCCCTGGTTCTCTTTATTGGAGGATTTATACTGAGCAGCTTCGCTTTTGCAGAATTGCACCATCCTCAGAAAAGTTATGTGTATCTAACTTTACCGTGCTCAATACTGGAAAAGTTTGTGTGTAAGTTTCTGTTAACATCTATTGGATATATTATAATTTCAGCAGTTCTTTTTTATTTATTTTCTATTATAGCTGCAGGTCTGAACATGCTCCTATTTAAGCAGACGTTCCCGTTATTTAATCCTTTTGATGACATAATCCTTCAGAATATTAGGATCTATCTGGTAACTCAATCAATTTTCCTATTCGCCGCTGTCCATTTTAAAAAGAACAATTTAATAAAAATGATTCTTTCACTTTTTTTACTCTCTATTGTTTGCGGTGCATTCGCAACTCTTGTTTTAAGACTTTCTTACTGGGATTACTGGAACAACGGTTTTTTAATTTTTTCTAATTCTTCAGAACTGGGGTTCCATGCCGAATCCTTTTTTAGAAAATTATCTGAAATATTTGAGTTCCTTTTCTGGTGGATAATGGCGCCATACTTCTGGATACTAAGTTTCCTGCGTCTGAAAGAAACGGAGGTATAAAATGGAATTTCAGAGGAGACAGGCAATATATTTACAGATAGGTGATTACATCTGCGAAAATATATTAATGAAAAAGTGGAAAGAAGGGGACAAAATTCCATCAATAAGAGAATTAGCTGTCAGTATAGAGGTAAATCCCAATACTGTTATGCGGACATATTCTTATCTTCAGGATAGGGGAATCATTTTCAACAAGCGTGGAATCGGTTACTTTGTCGCTGAAAACGCCTATAAAAATACTCGTAGTTTGAAAAAGGAGGGCTTCATAAATCACGACTTGCCCCATCTTTTCAAAACTATGGATTTGCTAAATCTGAGCTTCAATGATCTAAAGCTATTCTACAATAAAAATAAAGGTGTCACATGAAAATAACTAATAAAATTATATTATTTACTCTTATTGCTATTTTCATTTTTATGGCGATAATAATTATTGCATCACGTGTGATTATCGATAAGAGCTTTCAAGATGAATATTCAGACATCGAGATATTAAACAAGGAATCAATCACAAAATATTTTGACGTGACCGGCTTTACTGGTTTGAGTGCATCAGGCTCCTGGCAGATAACACTCAACAGGGGTGATTCGTACCAGGTAAGAATTGAAGCCCCTGAATATCTAATGGACGACGTTGTGGTCAGGAAAAGAGGTAAAATATTAAATATTGGTTTAGAGTGGAAAACCAGGGTTCATAAAAGGTTCTTAAAAGCAGAAATCACAATGCCAAATCTCGATAGGATAAAATCAAGTGATGGCTCAACTGTTAGGTTTGATGATTTTGATACCGACGATCTGGACATCCATATATCGGGTGCAAGTCGAATCAAAGGGATAAATAATACAATCAACAATTTGTCTATAAATTCTTCCGGAGCCACTCACATAAATCTAAAAAGGAGTTCTGTTACTAATGCCGATCTTCATACATCCGGAGTAAGTTCAATAGAATTGACAATGGTAGGTGGTAAATTAACGGGCAATGTAAGTGGCACCGGCTCAATAACTTATTATGGTGATGTGAAAGAACAGAGTATTCGTACTTCCGGAGCCGTCTCAGTTAGGAAAAGAGTCAAGAACGCATTTTGAATTCTTATCCTGCCTGTCCTGCTTACCCTGCCCGACGGCAGGCGGGCGTCAGGCAGGCGGCAGACAGGTCTGGCTGGTTCTGGCTTAATTCAGATATGAGCCCCCAGTAGACTGTATCTTCCTTATAACCTTTTCTACAACAGAATACAAGTAATACTAAAAAAATTGCAGATAGTTATTAATTGGATGTTTCCTTTCTTCTCTATTTTTTTCGTTTACTATATTATCTCAAAATTTTGCTGGTTTGTGGGAAAAGTAGCAATTTCACTGTTCTTATTATGTTTGTACTGAGAATACATGTTAGGAAAATGGACTGCATTAATTCTCCGTCGGTGGCAGAAGAACTGATGTTATGATTAATATAAATATTCTTATTCGTGTCATGAACTATATATTGGGAAAATGATAATAGTATAGGTGTGTGCGAATTTACGTAGCATAGCAACGCAGTTTGACCAGGAAGTAGTGAAGAGTATACTCAATATTATACATTCTCAATAGGAATGATTTGTAACAATAAAGAAGTAACGTTAGAAAAAGCACTTATATATGTGATTATTATCATATCAAATGATATCACGCTTTTATTCACTAATCCTCCAATATCATGTCTTCTTTTGGAGGTCGTGAATAGTAGTAAGCAAACTTATCTCGCAATTCAGATCTTGCTCTAATTGACAATTGTAGTACTTTTGATTCTATTATTGGAGCGTCTTCCGGTTTTACTTTTTCTGGTCTTTTTATCATTGCACATTTTATTGTATATATATTTTTGTAATCTATCATATAATATCTTATCTCTCGTTTTCTCAGGGTGTATTTTTTGAATATTTCATTTTCCTCATAAATAAAAAGATTCAAAAGGGCGTAATTTATTCTTTCTGCTAGATATCTTTGCTGCTCCTCTAGAGTAAATCTTTCCCATTTATCAGGTGAATGTGCTAGTTGTGGTTCCATTATGCGGTTTATTCTTGTTAAGTCTTCTGCAAAATATTGATTTTTAAAAAAATCGCTTCGCACTTTAATTAGTGTAGTTAAAGAAATCATACCTTCCTCAATAGAACAACAAGGTGTAAGTACAACAGAGTATTTTGGCATTCCAATATCAATTTTATAATTATAGCTTTCTAATTTCGAAGATAAAATTGGTTCTCTAATAGTGGGATTAGTTGAAATATATCCTCTTACCACATCTCCAAATCTCAATACTTTATCCATTTCTTTCTGATAGAACATACACACGCTCACTATTCGCGATAAAATTCATCAACATCATGGTAGCCTTTAGTTGAAATTTTTTGCTTGTATGATAAAAATCCCTTATTGACTTTAACTTCTATAATTCCAATAAACTCATTGGAAGGGGTCAGTTTTATCTTAATTTGGTATTTATCAAATGGATAAAGAATTATCTTATAATCGTCAAAAACCTCAAGACTACCTGTTCCTTGTTTTCTTAAATTATCGTAATCATAATCTTTCTCTTGTAAATCCATTTTCACTCCTCCTTTTTTTGTCGCATATATTGATAAACTGGTTCTCTGATTGTTTTTTCATACTCTTCCAAAATTATTGTGTGTAATTCATCTGTAACTGTTAGGTAATCTTCCGAGTTTATATTTTCTGCAAAACCATCGAAATCAAGGATTAATTTATATCCACTATCAACCTTTTTTAACGATTCGATATAGCGTAAATAATATTCACCTGTTTTAGTTACTGTTTTAAAGTCCATCTCATTTGCATTAGCTATATTAAATCTATCGACAGGAAAAATTGAGTTATAATGCAATCTGAAAGTGTCATTATCTTTAGATGGAAGCGGACATTCATCGATATATCTTAAACCAATACGATTAATTAGTGGTATTGATGTAACTTCAAAAAAGTAATCCAATACAAACTTTATGATATCTCTAAATTTATCTCCTCCCTCTAAATTATAAGTTTTATGATATTGTGAAACTATACCCAGTGAATCACCTAATACATTCAACTGAAAATTCTTATTAGATTTGAATTGCCATATTTTTTTACCCGATTCCTTATCTAAATCAGCAGGAATGTTCTCAAATTTTCCTTCAGGTCCTATGTCTACAAATACGACCTGCCTTCTAAATAGAAGGGCTGATTGAGGGAATTCATTCATTATCTTTAACTGGAAGGCGCCTATTTTATTTTCCATATAGAATAGATTAGGAAATTTAATCTGAAATATCACTTGTTTCACAGTGGGGTTAGGAAATACCTCGCTTATACTCATAGCTTAAAACCTCCTTTTTATATCTTTCCTCTCCTTGTGCAATACATCCAACATCTTTATCCCAGTTGATTTGCAAAAATATGAGCTTTTATTTACAATTTTGTTTAACATGCTGATTTAGTTACATATATATTTCTTTAATTTTTTACTTTAAGTAAAAGTTCCCTTAATTTCGATAAAGATCAACATCGTTATAGTTATACTTTAGTCTTACTTTGGAATAACGTTATTTGTTAAAATACAACACAACTGATTGTAGCATTCTACGTTTACAAAAGCACGTTGTTTTTAATTCCATATGAATAGTTAGTATAACGAGTTAGCTCCTGACAAAATTCAAATGCTTGTCAATAAAAATCTCTTGTTTTTAATCTTCAAAGATTTTTATTTCTCCATCCTGCACCAATTTCTGAACTCTTATCTTGCCTGTCCTGCCTACCGTCAGGCAGGCGGCAGACAGGTCTGCTGGCTCTGGCTTAATTATAAGATGAGTTCCCGATAGACTGTATCATTCTTTTAATTTTCCCCAAAACCGAAAATAAGCAATACTAAAAAAATTGCAGGTAGTTTTTTCATTGGGTGCTTTCTTCTGGTTGGGTCATGAACTCTATTGCGGGAAAGAGATAACGGTTTTGAGCTATGCGTAGTGGAGGATTTCGAGGCGATCCCCTGCCCATCAAGACATAAGCCCATATTAAAGTAATCAATGTTACTATTCGTTCTTCACCCACCATTACGCTTAGCCCACGTTTTGTGCAAAGTGCTTTTTCCTTTTCTGTGTGTGGTTGCGAAGAATGGTTGTGTTTCATTGATTTCAATTATTTCTTTAAAATTCTCCAACCCTATCTCAATGTTTTAATGATCTCATTCGCTAATCGCTATATTTTGCTCATCTCCTCAATTTTCTCGTCGTTTTTCCAGTTAGGTAATATCCTCCCGTCTTTGCTGCTCCTTTATATTCAATAATTTTTATAAGTCGTAGTACCTTTATATACCTTTCTACAGTAGGCTTGGCTTTTCCTATTGCGTTTGCAATCTCACCAGCGTTAATCCCGGTATTATTAAGAATAATATTAACTACTTTAATTAACTCACCTTTTACGCCATCACTTACAGCATCAATTACACCATCAATTACACCACCACTTATACCATCATTTACAACAATACTTACGCCATCACTTACGCCATCATCAGTTTTGGCAATCACGGTAATCTTAGGGAAAATAAGATTTGTAACGCCTGATTTGCTCTGCCATTTAGGCTCAGGATATTCTTTTTCTTTACAATCATTTATCATTTTAATTGTACCACGTCCAATTTTTTCAATCCATGCCCTTATAAAACAAATATGAGCTATATCTGGATTCCTGGGAAAAGAACCATGATTTTTTCTTAAATCCGGTGGTTTAATTTCAGGGGGAAATGTACCATAATTGGTAATCTCCAAGCGATCGGGATAAAAAGCCACATTCACACTTCCGGATACATTTGAATAGTCACGGTGCATAAGTGCGTTCAGCAAACCTTCACGAAGTGCCAACTTTGGATAAGGCTTATCAATACGTTTCCAACTTGAATCTTTAAACTGACTCCTTATTCCAATATTAACATCAAAAAATTGTGTTATTTCCTCAACATTTCTAAACACGTTGCCCTCAAAAACCCTGTCATATGAAAATTCGTCACCTGCTTTATCATCTTTGAATACAGTAAGTCTAACTCTTGTCTGAGGTAAAAAGCGTGCTGGTTCTTTGGCAAATAGTATTACAGCTGCATTAGTTAAGTTCCCATTTTGATAAAGTCCATAATATGATAGGAATTCCTCTGTTTCTTTATCTGTAAATGTTTTTCCTCTACTAGATTTTTGCAAGTCTTTTAATGTTTCTCTAATTACCTGCTCGTCCAAATCATCCAGGTCAATACCTAAAGCAGATTGGCGTTCCCAGCGGACTTCTGTTTGTTGGCGCTGGTAAATTAGCTGGGATATTTCGTTAGAAGTGGCTCTTGCTGTGTTAGAACCTCTACGGAAATAAATTCTACCATCAAAAATATAAGGCTGCTTTGAGCCACTCCAAACCTTTACGAGTATGATTTTTTTATTTCCAATCTGATCCAATGAAATCGTAATTGCTGCTTCCGGTACAATCGATTTCACAAGAAACTTATTAAGCTCTGTCTCGACATTAAGGGCATTCTTTACACCAATGACTTCTCCGCTATTTTTTACGCCAACCAATACTTGGCCGCCTTTGCCATTAAGAAAGCTGCAAATGGTTCTTGCAATATTATCTTTACGAACAACTTCTTTGAATTCAAGCTGTTCGCTTTCACCCTTTTTAATCAGGTTTTTTATAAGTTGTTCGTTTTTCATTTTTTATCCAACATTTTTAATTGTTGTAGCTCTTTTTTACGTTTCTTTATATCTTTGAATTGGGTTTCTATAAAGGGCATAATTTCGCTAGTTTTAAAAAAGGGTTGCGCCCAATTAGATTTTCGATCAGGTAATGGTTTATCGTTCAAAATGGCATCGTTATACATATCAATTACTTTCTCGCTGTCCATAATATTTGTTTTGGAAAACTTAAAGGATTTCTTTCTATTACCATCTCTTTTGAACATGTACTGTTTTAAAATCTCTCTAGCAAACAAAATATAATAATGTGCAATAAACCACCTTGGTTTATCTAACTCAATTGCTTTTTTTAATTCTTTATGAGTTATACCTGACCCGTACCTGGGAAAGATAATGCCGAGAAACAGATCGCAATCTTCTACGGCTTTTAAGCAGGCTTCTTCATTTGAAAAGTCGGCTGGTATATACACAGTACCTTCTTTAGACATTACAACATCATAGCCAAATCCTTTTAAAACAGCATGAATTTGATCTAAATTACTTTCAGAGCCATATACTGTGGAGGAAACCATTATTTGCAGCTTCTTTTTACTCATTTCTTTCTTTTCATGCATTGTGCACAACGTAAGTATGAACGCATTGTTTCGTTAATCATTCCAATTTGGTTGAATATACGCATTGCGTTTATTTCCTATTTAGATAAAAATCCATTTGATTTTAAAAGATTTTCATATTGTTTTAATTGTTTACTTTTCACCATTTGAAATCACTGTATTTGTTAAAATATAACACAACTGATTGCAATATTCTACGTTTACAAATGCAAGTGTTTTTAACTCTAAATGTAATACATCAGTTACGTGGATATATTAGATCAAACCTTAAACTACTAAAGTGGTTTTTTGGTTGTGGGATTATAAGGACTTGGAGTAATGGAATAATGGAGTTGTGTATCAATGAGATTTATTTACGTTGGGGATATAGTTTTTCTTCCAGGAGAAACCCTACAGATCAATATTCCAATTTTCCAACATTCCATTACATAATAATATAGTTCAAATTGTAACTGAGCATTACACTAATATTCCATAAAAATGAAAGTTTCCGATTATAAAATCATTTCCTTCCCACATATATTCCGTAGCCCCAATATTTGAACATGATTTTGCGCTTTGGCATATTCCGTGTGTCTATTATCATCTCTTTTATTGCTTTCCTGTAAGCGTGACTTATGATGTACAGGTTCAGTAATCTGTACCATGCCTTAGAGATATCTGCGAAACGAATCTGCCTGACTTCATTAATGAATTGTTTTATCATGGTGATTTTATAAGGTTTTACCATAATGTCTTTTAATCCAGCACCTTCCAACAATTCTTTCCAACCATCTGAAGTTTCCGGTTTAATACCACCAGCGGCTTTATACAAACATTCAACTAACTCTTCAGGAGGTTCTGTTTTTATCCAGGTTACTTCATTAAGTCCAACGTATCCCCCCGGTTTGGTCACTCGCACATAATCACTTATTGCTTTTTGTTTATTATCTGGAAATGCAGTTACGGATTCGCTAATGACTGCGTTAAAAAGGTCTTTTTCGAAGGGAAGACTTTGCACATCTGCTATCAGAAATCCGACTCTATTTTTTACACCTTCTCTTTTTGATCTTTCTTTTGCCCTTTCGATCATTCTTTCAGAAATGTCTACGCCGATTACTCTGCAGTTATATCTTTTTGCAATGCTGCACATAGTTCTTCCAACGCTGCAACCGACATCCAGGATGTGTTTATTTTTGCCTATGTGGCATAGGTCAATGAGCTCTCTTGTAGCTTCAAAACCGCCCATATGTTTTGTGATGCCTATCTCGGCTTGCAAATCGAAATAGGGATTTTTTAGTTCCGAAATCTTTTTTAGTAATTTATTCACGCTGTTTGATTATTCAATAAATCTATTTTTTACGGTTCAGGTCTTTTTTTTGATATCGTTTAATTTCTCCCAGATTGGCATAGTCCGCCAGCTCCGGAGGAGACCCTTTTCCAACAGGGATCCCTTTGGGGTGGGTCTGGCGGATTTGGATGAATGAAATAAGCCGTCAATCTGGTATTGGCTGACGTTTCGGACAGTATAAAATTATGATCCAGACATGTCAAAGACTAAGCATACTATGGGTAACACCAGAAACGGTGAAAAATGCAACCATCATTCAGGCGACCGTGCTGCTTAGCTTGACGGCTGTGCCATAGGCTAAAAGTTCAGCGGCACTTCCGATGACGCTAGTGGTCATATAGCGTACGTTGATGATCGCGTCAGCCCCCAGTTTCTCAGCCTGTGTGATCATTCGATTAGTAGCTACCTTGCGAGCACGTCCCATCATCTCCGTGTACTCAGTCAGCTCACCGCCAAGAACCAGTCTTATCAGGGCAGAGAGGTCCTTTCCAAGCCAGATGGCATAAATAGTGTGTCCTTTGACCAAACCCAGAATATCGGTGATCTCACAGCCAGATACTTCTGCAGAATTCTGGAGCAAAATCCGGGTCCGGGACTCAGTGGGAAGAAGTTCCTCCCCTGGGGTCTTACCTTTCCGCTGTTCGATTGCCACCATCATCAGGACCAGCAGGATACCACCCATAAGGCAGTAGACTGCTATCTTAAGCCACCATGGTAAAGTGGGATCGTGGTAGATGTACCAGGGCATCCCAACAAAGATCGCGACGAAGAGCCCGAGCACGAAGGCAAGCGAGCCGATCAGTCGAAGTGTTTTCATAATTCCTCCTTTGCTTTGATAAATCGGATATAATATTCTCTTTTATTGTTCATTCTTTAAATAGTGTTTCTTTACCATTGGAAGCAATGCTACTGCAATGATTACCAAGCCGAGCAACACATATATTATATGAATGATATGCACGCCTTTTACTATGAAGATTTGAACGTTTATCCAAATAATCAGCGCAAAGCCAACATACAAAGTATATGTCCATGCCCAATACATATCGCTATATATGTTCAGCAAATTTGCCCACACCAATTGTGGTTTCTTTATCAATGGATAGAGTAACAGTGCCGGAAAAACGCCCAATACTGTAAACAGAATCATACCAGGAATAAGAAAATTGTTGAATGGTGAGCCTTTCAACATTGTTACAGGCATTTGCATAATTCCACCGTTTGGCTCAATTATCAACGCTGCACCACCTGCCAATGCACCCAACGACAAGAAGGCAAGCAAGAACAGTAGAATATAAAGTGCTAAAGTTTTTTTTGTTTTCATTTAGTTTCGATTTCTAAAATTACGCATAACATCAGTATAAACGTAGTATTTCATTTATCATTCCATTTTGTGTTTATATACGCATTGCGATTATTCTTTACTCTATGTGAAAATCCCTTTAATATTAAAAGTTTTTCATATTGTCTCAATTCTTCACTTATTACCATTAGAAACCACAATGTTTTTTAAAGTATAACACATCTGATTGTAATATTCTATTTTTACAAACGCAAGTTGTTTTTTATCCACATACTTTTACTTCGGATAATATAAAGAGGGTTTGCTGGCAATCAAAATTCTTTGTGCCCTTTCGACTTCGCTCAGGACATTCTTTTTGTTTTTACCTGCCCCGTCTGCCCTGTGGAATGCGAAGCTATTCTATCAGTGTAGGGAAATTTACCCCGTGAAATAAGTAAATAAGAAGATAACAAAAAGATGAATAAATGAGCTATTACACAGGGTAAAATGCGAAGCAATATTTAATCCCGATAGTAAAACGTATCGGGAACCGCATCGGGGTACCTTAGTGGTTACTAATTCTTGTTAAAAACCCCCCGTTTTTCAATGGTCCAAAGTACTGCCTGTATAATTTGCGCCATAGAGGATACGCTACTATCTTTAGCAATATTAAATCTTTTAGAGAGATGCACTGAATTTGCTTTTCCCCCGATCTATATCGCTTAATTCTATTAAAATAATTACGCAATAGAATTTTTATATGCCGCCTGAAAGAATAAGCCTTATAATATAAGCCGACAAAACTCTTATAAAATTTCTTTGCCTTCATTTTTGTGGGGAAAACCCAATGCATGAAATCAAAATAATCATAACTCATATTGATTCGTGACTTCTTCTCTTCGTACAATTGAGTTCCGGGAAGAGGCGTTAAGATAGTAAACATCGGTCTGATAATATTGAATTGCTTGACATAATCAAGTATTTCATGGAAGTCTTTTTCTTCATAATCCGGGTCAATTAAAAAATATGACCTGAACTTTAGATTTATATCACGAAGAATGCGAACTGCTTTTTGGTTAATTTCAATATAATTAGCCTTGTTTAATTTTTTTAGAATATTGTTATCGGTTGATTCAAATCCTATGGCGAGATTATCCAGTCCAATTTCTTTCCAGCGGTGAAAAAGATCCGGATATTTTACAATAGTATCAGAACGACAATACCCTGAGTATTTCTTCTTAATTCTACTTTTCTTGATCAAACCATATAAATCTTCAGCACGATTAATATCGAAAAAAGTGTTGTCGTCTGCAAAAAATACACGTCCTATATCTGAGGGCAAACTGATTATCTCTTTAAAAACATCCTCAGCACTTCGAACAAGGTAATTACCACCCGCAGCTTTCCAGCAAGCGCAAAAGGAACATCTATAAGGACAACCGCGAGCAGTGTTGACCAGCGCAGTTCTGCGACCTAACTCGTCTCTATATCTCTTTCTGTATTTCTGGGGCAGGCTTCGATCTGGAAACGGTATGTCATCCGGATCAAGGTCATAAAAATTACTGTTTTGACTAATATGAATCCCATTTCGAAGAATTACAACTCCGGGAATTGAATCAAGAGGACCGTTAGTTGCAATTGATTTGACGTATTGAGGAAAACTCTTCTCTGCCCATCCTAAGAAAATAGCATCAACGTATTCAGTATAGAAATCCTGAGGAGTTAACGAGGGATGGTGCCCACCTACAATATTTATCCCATCTGGATTATTCAACCGAATAAATTTTAAAACTTCCAATGCCTGATTGACATGTATTGTATTATTGACCGTTATACCCACAACATCCGGAGTAAATGAGGAGAGGAATGGAGTCAACATCGAGAAAGATTCGAATCGTAGATCAATAATTTTTACTTCATGATCGGAAACAATGGAGGCTAATATCTCCAGCGCCAATGGCTCAAAATTAGATGGTGCTAATACTTTTGGGCTACGAGGCGGATAAACTAACAATATCTTCATAATCATTTACACATTTCTGCATAAGGTACATAAATGGTTACTAAAAATGTAAGTATTTGCTTGATGTTTCCGAAGCAGAGCTTCCCCATCGGGACCTCTTCGAGGCGGGGTACGCGGTGTACGCTGTTCCGCATTCAAAAAATACAAAACCGTCCTAGGGTTTAGAACCTCCGGAAGAGAAAAGGATTATAATCTCATATAGAAAATTTTCTGCACTGCATGGTAATCACCAGCCTCAAGACAAATAAAATACATCCCACCGCTAAGGTTAAAAGGACGTCATGAGCAGTTGTTACGTAATTCCTTTTCCAATAGAATTACAGCCCAACTTCATCTCCCGGAACGCTCATATCAACCGGCGTAGTTATATCAAAATCAAACAGTTTTTCAGGATGTGTCAGGCGTACAATTTTCACATACTTTACTTTTTTCAAATTTACTACCTGATCACTCATACCATTTGTGCCTCTTTGACTCGACCAATATACAATATATTTCTCTTCATCCTTATCAATATACCAGCCCAGGAAAATTACAGAATGACCCAAACCTGATTTCCAGGAAACATTCACAAAATCGCCAGGACGCGCATTTTTCGGTTTTACTACCTTACCCATTTTAGAATATTGAACAAGAGCAAAATGACTCCCAAAGCCGTCAGCATTCCAGTGTCCCCAATATTTGATGCCATCTTCACGACGACTACCATCGAGTTCCTGCATACGCATCGCTTCATAACGAACAGAATCGAGTGTATCAACACCATCCGGAAATATCATATTTAACGCTTCAACAAAAGCCGTAAAACTCACACCACTACAGTAGCTGGTTTTTCGCGGAGGATCAATAAGCGGTCTATCGAATAATTTTAACTCGTAGCCTATTGGTGATTCTGTTGGTCTTTCATCCTTCCCGATAAAATATCCACCACCATCCATGGCTGTCGACTGCACCTTGTCAATTCCTTTCAGTACATAATAATTGTAGCCTTTTACATATTTCCCAAATATTCTTGCATGTTTCGTATGTTGCGCCTTATTTGAAATACAGGACTTTTTTAGAAGAAACCACTTACCATTATCTTCCGTATGTGCGAGAGACAACCTTTCATTTTCTGATATCACACAGGCTGTCAGTACCAAAAAAATGCTAATAAACGTAAAAATCTTAAAAAATACTTTCATCTCTCCTCATATGGTTATACAGTAAATTACACTTTTCATAGGTGAAGATTCTTCAATCGAAATACTCTTCAAGCATGACATTTTCTTAAATAATAAATTCTTATTAACTAAAACACTGCTGAGATGGACAGGCTCCCCACTCCATTATAGAATGAGACATCTACTCTCTGAACCAGATGTCGTTTCTTATCCAGCCACTTATTCTGAAAAGCATACACAAGAGAAGACATGGTCGTACCTACTATTCCACCAACGACTATATCAGAAACAAAGTGCATATTGTCTTCAACTCTCGAATAAGCAACATACGAAGCAAGAGAAGCCATACCGGTTGTAAATAATATTTTACCCGTCAGATTGAGCGGATCGTTGATATCACCAATATGTTCAAAAACATACAAAGAACTATAAGTGGCTATTGAAAAAGTTATAGCAGAATGTCCAGAGAAGAATGATTTTTTAGAATCAACCTCATCTTCAGCAGGAAAATTATCATAGCTCGGACGTTTCCTGCCAACTATATTTTTAGTAAGGGCTGTTACGAAATAAGTAAAAGAGACTGCTTCAATAATTCCCTTTGTGTTTATATAAGAGGTGCGATTCGTCCTACCTGAATTATTTGGCAAAAGTGCAATGCCGGTACTGAACAACCCCACACCTGCATATAACCAGGAACTTGGAACTGTACTCTCATGGTATGGACTATCTGTCGTACCGCCTATAAGCGGTTTAGAAGTCCAGGCCGGTGTATGGTCCATGATATAACCGCCGGTAAATGCCGATGTAATAATAGACCATTCAACGACTTCTCCAAATTTTGAGTATCCTTCATCCCTGCCATAAGCCGTACAGGCAGCATACATAATCGTAACTACTAAGACAACATTAAAAGTCTTCTTCATTCTTCCCTCCAAATATAAAAATCAGGTTTCATACATCCTCTTTAATTCTATAATCCACGCTATTTCTCAATTCTTCT
This sequence comes from Fidelibacterota bacterium, assembly GCA_016782645.1. Lineage (GTDB taxonomy): Bacteria > Fidelibacterota > UBA2242 > UBA2242 > UBA2242 > BS750m-G69. Next base: position 50,395 of record JADHYC010000009.1, read on the forward strand.
TGTCATTTAAGTTCCCAACTCACTCAATATTTAAACTAATTGAGAGTAATATTAAACATCAACAAAATCAAGGTGTTTTTTATACTGAAGTCCCCCCAAAATTGAAAATCCCTTATAACGCAATATTTTGTATTTTAAGATGATAAAACTCATTGACAAGTGGAATAGTAATTTATGAACGTTGAGATGGAAAAGGCCTTATTTCATGAAAATTTCAATCGACCTCCCCTCTTTCCCGCTGGGATAAATATTTTTAAACAAATAAATAAAACCTGTCTTAC